>LKUD01000081.1 GCA_001412355.1 Methanoculleus sp. SDB | reverse complement strand
AGGACATATCGGAAATCCAGCTTAACGAATTCGAACGAGATGAAAAGCATATCACCGATAAAATTGATTATCAGCGAAAACACCGTATCGGGGTGAACCGCCTTAAAACGCACCCCATTGAAGTCCTGACGGAAAGTCCGCTGAATATCCTCATCGCTTCGCTGCCGCTTGCGTTCGTCGTCCTTATCGTCGGGTTCTTTGCACTCGTGACCCAGTACGGAATCGCGATTCTGTTTAACTCGACACTCATCGACGACATTCTGATCATTTCCGTGCTTATCGCAACTGTGCCGCTTGCGATCCTTGAATTCAGGTGGGCCCGCAGGCAGAGAAATCTTGAAGAATCGCTCCCGAATTTCTTCCGGGACGTCGCAGGGATGAACGAAAGCGGCATGACGCTGCCGAATGCGATCCACGTTGTTGCGGAGGGTGAATACGGAAACCTCACTCCGTACATCAGACGTCTTGATGCGGAGATGTCCTGGAACGTACCGTTTGTGGAGGCAATCTACCGCTTTGGCACCCGGCTCGCCACGCCGCTTGCCGAGAGGAGTGTCGATCTTATTGCCAAGGCGAGCAAGGCAGGCGGGGATGTCAGCGAAGTGCTGCGTGCCGCAGCTGTGGACAGTTACGAATTCGTAACGCTGGATACCGAGCGGCGCAATAACATGCTGATTTACGTGATCATTGTCATCGTCTCATTCTTTGTGTTTGTTTTCGTCATTGCCGTCATGACAGGTACATTTCTCAAGACGATGGCGGAGGCTGGTGCTGCGGTTGCCGCCACCGGAACTGCCGGAGCCGGTGCATTCGGGGCAAGCATTGACATGTTCTTTTACACGCGGCTCTTTTCACATGCCGCAATGATTCAGGGGTTCTTTTCGGGGCTTGTTGCCGGCCAGATGGGTGAAGGGAACGCTACTGCGGGCCTGAAATATTCCGTCATCATGCTGGTCGTTGCCTGGGTGGGATTCCGCTTTTTCATATAAATCCTGCCCGGTGAGGAATCCTTCCTCCTCAATTTTTTATTCCTGCGGGAAACCGGCAGGGTATCACACGTTCCCGGAGCCTGCGCTCTCCGGAAGATTCCCTAATGATAAAAAAGAGGTCTCCTGCCGCCACGGACGAGCAAACCGTCGCGTTCAGTTGATATTATCCAGTTTATACCCCTTTTCCGAAAGAAGTTTCTTGACCCGCTCCCGATGGTTTCCCTGCAATTCGATGGAACTTCCTTTGACGGTTCCGCCGCACGCGAGTTTTCCTTTCAGAAATTTCTGGAGTTCTTCCAGGTCAATCTCATAGGGATCAAGGCCCTCGATGACGGTTACTTCTTTTCCGTATCGCCTTCTATTGATCTTTACATTGACCCTCTGCTGTTCCTTTGCAACTTCCTCGCATATACAGAGTTCTTTTGGTAGTCCACACTTCGGACAAATCCCTCCATTCATTACCATCTATCTTCAAGTTTACGTTATATATTTGTTGGCATGATCAGCGGCTAATACTGCATATATCACATCCCTGGCGGAGCGCCTGCGAGCTTTTGCTGTTATACCGGTAGATGGTGATTCCCTTGCATGCAAGAGCCCGGGCAAGACCGAATACTTTTTTCACATCTGCAACGGTGGCCGATTCGGGGAGGTTAATGGTTTTTGAGACTGCATTATCCGTATGCCGCTGTATCGCCGCCTGCATCCGTACATGGTGGGCAGGATCGATCTCGGGAGCGGTTTTCAGGAGATCCTTCGTATGCTCCGAAAGGGGGAGGTGTTGCAGGCTTCCTGTCCGGCGTACCTTACTGAGCAGGTCGGAGGGAAGTGATGCGCGGTCCGAACCGATTGCCTTTTCGACGGCCGGATGCATGAACGCAACAGTGTGATCCGCGATTTCACGTTCATACGCGAGAGAAAAGAGCGGCTCTATGCCGCTGCTGGTTCCTGCAATCAGGTGGAGGGACCCGGTCGGCGCCACGGTGGTGACCGTTGCATTGCGCATATCCCCGGTAAAGATGCTCCGGTCGATTGCGGGAAACGATCCCTTCCACTCGCCCAGTTCCGCGGACATTGCCCGTGATTCTTCTTCTATGAACGTCATGAGCTGTTCTGCGAGTACAAGCGCTTCTGCGGACTCGTAGGGCATGTCAAGCCCGATAAACATATCGGCAAGTCCCATAACGCCCAGCCCGATTTTTCTTGTCTCAAGCGTGCGTTCCCGGATCTCCGGGAGCGGAAACCGGTTGACATCGATGACCGAGTCGAGGAACGAAACACCCGTCCGGA
Organism: Methanoculleus sp. SDB; assembly: GCA_001412355.1. Lineage (NCBI taxonomy): Archaea > Methanobacteriati > Methanobacteriota > Methanomicrobia > Methanomicrobiales > Methanomicrobiaceae > Methanoculleus > Methanoculleus sp. SDB. The sequence continues at coordinate 7,244 of LKUD01000081.1, read as the reverse complement.
CAATGTACCGCAGAAGATCCATGTCGATGTCACCCTTCCGCACGCATCCTGCAAGGTTCACACTCCCGAGGTTGCAGCTTTCGTAGGAAAAGAGCGGCTGCTCGCCGCAGGGATTCGTCGCCTCAAAGGAATCATACCGCGGAAGTGTGTTTTTCCGGTTGATCTCATCAAGAAAGAGAATTCCGGGATCGCCGCACGCCCATGCCGCATCAGCAACAGCATCCCAGAGCGTTGCGGCAGCGATCTCATCATGCACCTGTCCGTCGCGGGGATTTATCAGTGCGTAGGGTTTGTCGGATGAGAGACACCGGAAAAATTCAGTATCATAGCCCACCGAGATGTTAAAGTTATCAAGACCCTCCCTCCGTTTGCAGTTGATAAATTCCATGATGTCGGGATGGGAACTTGCCAGCACCCCCATGTTCGCTCCCCTCCGTTTCCCTCCCTGCCGGACGGCAGCCGTTGCCGCATCAAAGACACGGATGAATGACACCGGACCGCTTGCGACACCGCAGGCACCGTCCACGATATCTCCCGCAGGTCGGATGCGGGAGAAGGAAAATCCCGTTCCACCGCCGCTCTGGTGTATGAGGGCCATGTGCCCCAGCGTCTCAAATATGCTCCCGATGGAATCCTGAATGGGGAGCACGAAGCATGCCGAGAGCTGTCCCGATTTTGTTCCCGCATTCATCAGCGTGGGAGAGTTCGGCAGAAAGAGCAGTTCTTCCATGACGTAGGTAAAATCGCGGCTGAGTGTATCAGACCGGAGAGCCCCGGCAACACGGGTGAAAAGCTGGTGGGGTTTTTCTCCGGGGAGCAGATACCTGTCCTGGAGCAGCATCAGGGCCTGGGGGCTGAATTGCATGCACACGACTGTATCATTGCCCTTTATTTAAAGATCATGCATACATCTAAGGAGAGATGTCACTGATTGTTCTGGGCACGGCATCACATGTCGGAAAAAGCGTGACGGTGGCTGCGATCTGCCGATGGCTTGCGAACCATTCGATTTCCGTCGCACCGTTCAAGTCCCAGAATATGAGCCTGAACTCCTACGTGACGCCGGACGGGAGTGAAATCGGCATCGCACAGGCAATGCAGGCCTTTGCTGCACGCACCGAGCCGGGTGCCGATATGAATCCCGTCCTCCTGAAGCCCAAAGGCGACCGGACATCCCAGGTGGTGCTCCTCGGAAAGCCCTACCGTGATGTACAGATCAATGAGTATTATACGGAAACGCGGACGCTGCTTGCCGAGGTGCTCGGGGCGTTCCGGCGCCTTGAAAGCAGGTACGGAAATATTGTCGTGGAGGGTGCGGGCGGTGCCGCCGAACTGAACCTCTATGACCGCGATATCGCGAACATTCTTCTCGCACGGGAACTAAAGCTGCCAATCGTTCTTGTCGGAGACATCGAAAGGGGCGGTATATTTGCCCAGCTTATCGGTACGTACAATCTCCTGCCTGACGATGTGCGGTCGCTTGTGATCGGTTTTATCGTGAATAAATTCCGGGGCGATCCCGCTCTTTTTGATGGTGGTGTCCGGAATATCGAGGAGCGGACCGGTCTTCCCGTCCTCGGTGTTGTGCCGTATACAGATATCCCGCTTCCGAGCGAGGACTCACTTTCTCTGGGTGATAAAAAACAGAATTTCCGGGATGTCAGGATTGCGGTCATTCGCCTGCCGCGAATTTCTAATTTTACCGATTTCGAATTGCTCGAGCGTCATGCCTCAGTCGAGTATGTAGTCCCCGGATCCTCGCTTGCGGACTTTGATTGTATCATTATCCCCGGAACCAAGAACACCATCGATGATCTGGAAGCGATCTTCGCTTCGGGATCGGACCGTGACATCATCTCTGCCCGGAAGCGTGGCGTACCGGTGATCGGAATATGCGGCGGGTACCAGATGCTCGGAACGGAAATTCACGATTCCGGAATTGAGTCGGGGAGTGGTGTGTACAGGGGGCTTGGGCTGCTCGATGTTGTGACGACGTTTGACGCCTACAGGAAAACAACGGTGCAGATTACGACACGCGGGATGCCGGTTCCTCCTATCCTCTCGGAAATCGGGGAGATAACGGGGTACGAAATCCATATGGGGGAGACGTGTGCGGATTCCATGATGAAAGCATTTGAGCAGGGCGGGGCCGTATCGGATGACGGGCTGGTCTTCGGAACCTACCTCCACGGTCTCTTTCTCAACAGGAGTGCCGCGGACGCGCTTCTGGGCTATCTTCATGCGCGAAGAGGACTGCCGTTTGAGGGTGTCGGCGGGGACCCCGGACATTTTTCCACGCAGACAGATGGCACGGCCCTGCAGCCCTACGACGCCCTCGCGGCACATTATGATGCATATGTTGATATGGAATACCTTGCATCCTTTTTTACGGCCACACAGCCCGATACATGACTGGAGCGGAGGAAATTAATAATGGCGATGCGGTTATCATTCACTGTTGATTCCGACGTGATCGATATGATCGACACGTACGCTAAGACAAACTCGATAAAGCGGGAAAAGGCGATTCTGGATCTGATTGAGGCGGGTATTACCCATATGCAGGAAGGGGGAAAACTGAAAAATGAGCCGAAACGCTCATTTGAGGAGTTCTCTCTCATGAAGCGGGATGTCGAGGATCTCAAAGCAGTCCTGCAGGATATGCAGAATGAGCTCCACCTGATGCATCATATTCTCGAAGATGATCTTCTTCGGGAGGCGGGAGGTATCCCGTTCCAGAACAGACGCTGGTGGGAGTTCTGGAAAGTGTGACGGTATTTCAGCTGATGATATTCATGATGCTCCGATACCCTTCGCTCCGCTGATCGTCGCATTCCACTCCGGTTACCCTTTTCAGATCAACGTCCGTCGTTGTGCGATCCCGTGTGCAGTATGCGCGTGCAGGGGAATCGATGCGGGCAGTTCCGATGTAAAATGCGGTTGAATGGACACAGAACCTGCAGTGCTCAACCGTTTCACGTTTATTTTCGGTACACTGGACTGTACCGTCGGAAACGTTGAGGTTCCGCCGGGCGCCCTCAGTCATACACGATCACGTTGTATCCTTCCCTGTCAAGCTCCTTTCTGACTATCTCGTGCCATTCCTTTTCGCTGTGTCCGGGTTTCGGGGCAATAACCCGCTCCCAGACGCCGTGCAGGTCCCGATCAGAGGTGACAAGGTCGCGCCGCCCTTTGACCGAACCGACGTATGCTCCCTTCCTGTCCGTGATTCGCAGCACACAGCAGCGAAACGACCGGCAGAAGCGGGTGCTGTCGGGATAGATGATGCATACGAGTGTCTTATCGTCGCCGGAGCGTGCGAGGAACGGGCACCACCCTTCCTCCTCACCTGTTGTATCGCGTTCGGCGAACAGGTCACGGTATTCCCTCTGCACGGTTGCGTAAAAAGACCTCTTTCCCGGGCGCGTGGAGGGGATCCCTCCCGGCGCTCCCTCACCATGAAATGAGAGGAATGGGCGCAAAACCTGCACTTCATCACTTCTTCACGGCTTGCAGGGGTGCACTGCACTGTCCCTTCTTCCACGGGCAGTTCCTTCGCCCCTGCTTCAGTCATAGACCTCGATACGGTAGCCTTCCGGTTCGAGCACCTCGACGGCCTTCTCTTTCCATACTTCATCGCTGCCGGTGATGATGGGGTTGATCTGCTCTTTCCAGAGCGCATTGAGGTGTTCATCCGAGGAGACCAGACTTCCCTTCTCCGATACCTTGCCCGCTTCCACGCCGTCCTGCGTGTAGATGCGCATGCCGGCGCAGACAAAGTCCCTGCAGAATTTGGGGCGTGTTCCATGGATGACGCAGACAAACGTCCCCTCCTCTTCACCTTCGCTGAGGAAGGGGCACCATTCGTCCGGTGTGTCCCGCTCGTCCGGATCGAAGTCGTCGCGGTAGGGTTTCTCCACGTTGGCGTAGACGGTTTCATTTGTCAGCTCGTGCACGCAGATGTACTTGTGTGGTCCCATCGAGCCCTTTATCTTGACGTACTTCCCCATGCCCATGCAGCACTTCCCGCATAACGTACACACAAATTCGGCCATAATCTATAGTCTTGGGGGTGCCTGCCATATTTGTATGGTTCGGTTGAATCGGTGCCCACAAAACACTAAAACCAGATTACAATCCACATTGTATCCATGAAAGTCTGCATCATGTGCGGGGGGGAGGGTACCCGCCTGCGGCCACTTACTTTTGAACGTCCCAAGCCCTGCATTCCGATTGTGAACAGGCCATCGCTCCAGCATCTCGTCTGCCATTTATCGAACCTGGGGTTCAATGACGTGATCCTCACCCTCGGGTACAAAGGGGACGCGATCCGCGAAGCACTCGGTGACGGGTCGCTCTTCGGTGTGGACATCACCTACGTGCACGAGGCGATCAAACTCGGCACCGCCGGCAGCGTGAAAAACGCCCAGCAGTATCTCGACGGGCAGCCCTTCCTTGTCGTGGGCGGCGATCACATCACGAATATCGATCTGCTGGCATTCTACCGCGATCATATACAGCGCGGCGCGATGGTTTCGATAGGCCTTGTAAGCATCGACGACCCCTCCGAATACGGGATTGCCGAGATTGATGTCGATTACCAGATAAAACGATTCAAGGAGAAGCCCGCTCCCGGTGAAATATTCAGTAATCTGGCAAGTACCGGGATGTATGTATGTGATCCCGGCATGTTCGATTTCATCCCCCCGCAGACGCAGTTCGACTTTGCGCAGGATCTTTTTCCCCTGTTGCTCGATGGAGGGCATTCCCTCAAGGGCTGGCTTGCCCGCGGTCACTGGACGGATGTCGGAAGCCCGCGTTTTCTGCGACAGGCGGAGCGGTGGAAGCTGCAGGAACTTTCGTACACGAGCATCAGCGGTGATTTCACGGTGAAAGGGGCACACATCGCAGGGCCGGTCCAGCTGGGCAGTTCGATCACGATCGGCCGGAATTCGAGGGTTATCGGCCCTGTGTCAATCGGAGAGGGGACCATTATCGAGGAGAACGTGCTTATCGGCCCCTATACAAGCATCGGTGATCACTGCGTAATCCGCCACGATGCAAAGATTTTCTCCTCATCCGTCTATAATGGCGTGCATGTCGGAATCGGCTCGACAATTTCGGGCAGCATCATCGATAATGATGCGTATATCGGAAATGGCTGCAGCGTGGAGAACGATACGGTCATCGGTCCGCGGGCGACCCTGAAAGCACGATCCATCATTCATTCGGGAACACGGATATGGCCCGAGGCGGTCACCGATGAGGGCGGGATTGTAAAAGAGCATATTCTCAATCCGGCGTACGAATCCGATCACTCGGGCTCCTGATCTCTTATCCGTTGCGCACGAGACGGTGGGTCAGGGCCACGAGGGGATGGCGGGCGTAATCGAGTACCTTGATGTCGTCGAGTGTCTGGAGGTTGAGCGCCCGGGCGGTTTTTTCCATACCGAGTTCGATATCCTCGTCGATCTCAATGATGTAGGCATCGAGCATCTTGAATCCGAGCCGTTTCGCCGCAACGGTTCGGTGGTGGCCGTCCACGAGAATGAACCTTCCGGGGCGTTTCACTACTATGAGAGGCTCTGCGAGCCCCTTCTGTATTTCATACATTCTTCCTTCGAGTTCGTCCTCATAGATCTTTGCCTGTGTGGGGAGGAGCTCTTTGATTGCAACGCAGCCCCGCTTCAGCCGTGGCTCGATATTATGCAGTTTTTTGAGTGTTTCCATGAATTTATAGACTTTGTCAGGGGAAACGTGCTCGATCTGCGATCGAATGACGTCCGCGTTTGAAATAATGCCGAGAAGCTCGTTTTTCTCGTTCACGACCGGCAGTTTATGGATGCCGGATCGGAAGATGACGCGGGCGGCATCATTGATGCTCATGCCGGGGTCAGCAACAATAAGGTGGCGTGACATGATTCGCCCGATGGGCTCTGTGGGATGTGTAAAAAGGAGGTCCCGCGCCGATATATAGCCGACGACGGCATTGCCTTCGACAACGGGAAAACCGTCGTGCTGGGTTTTTCTGATTGTTTCCATTACGTCTTTTGCCGTACTCTTGACGTTGACGGTGATCACGTCGTAGGTCATGTAATCCCTGACCTTCTTTTTATCCATTACAGGAGTATTGACACTGCATGCACTTGAAGGGATCGCCCTTCCAAAAAAGCGATTTATTGCCATTTTCAAAGAAAATGAGTGATATTCTGGTATATTCGTTATTCGATGGCGATGTCCCTGCCTTCACCGGCGGGGAGCTTTTTTAAGTGCACTTCAAGGACGCCGTTTTTAAAGCTCGCCGTGGTTCCCTCCTCCGTCACGTCCGCAGGAAGCGGAACCGAGCGGCTCATGGATCCGTAGGAACGTTCGCGCATGTAGTATCCTTCCTCCTTTTCTTCCGTCTCGGCTTTGCGTTCACAGGAGATAAGGAGAAGACCGGGCGACATGAGCCGAACACTTACATCTTCTTTTTCGACACCGGGCAGGTCGACCACCACGATCACTTCGTCATCATGCTCGCGTACGTCGAGTCGCAGGTCGCCCTGAAACGCCGGAAGAGTGGGAAGCGCCGTCCGTTCCCCGGATATGCGGGCCGGCAGCAGGCGGTGCGTATCCGATAGCATGGATAAAAACCGATCTTCCATGTCGGCCATCATTTCATCAAAGTCAGTCCAGAACGGACTAAACCGGTATCTGCGTCGTGACACCATTATTGTTCCACCTCTCTCCGTCCGGAAACGACCGGACTTACCCGTGGGTTAGGGTTTATAATATTAATAGTCTGCTGTGCTGGGTTCTGTTGCTAAAACGGGACTTAGGATAGATTTGAGGTAGGTGTTGCATGCGGGACTTCGTAAAAAAGGGTTGGTTGTGACCTTTCCTTTAGGCCGGCGTCCCATACAATATCCGAGACACAATCCTGATAGTAAGGAGAACTGCAAATAACGCTGCAATCCATCCTAACCACGCTATAGGCGTATATACTATCAGGACATGAGCCACAAGATACAGTACGAGAGTAAAGACGATCTCTTCTTGTAGAGTCACTTGTCCTCATCCTCCTGTAATTAGCCTAATGACTAGTTGTGATCTCAAGTTAAGCTAGAGTACCGATCGGTACGCTTATTACCAATGACCAACCAAGGAAGATTGCAAGTCTTTTTACTTGGTGGGATCTCTGGTAATCCAGATGATCCTTCTTACTTACATTACACCACCTGCCATTGCCTAGTCCTTTATTT
>LKUD01000080.1 GCA_001412355.1 Methanoculleus sp. SDB | reverse complement strand
CAGCGGATTGTCCAGATCAACGACCAGTGCCTCAAGCTCCTCAACCGCACAAAGGACGATCTGATCGGGCTGACTATGGAAGAAGCAGCACTCCCCGTCGTCTCCACACGGGAGGTGCTCGCCATTATCGAGGGGCTCGAGAAGGAGCAGGTCATTACGGATCTCCGCTACCAGAGCAGAGGGAAAGATCTTTTCTTCCGAATGCAGGCAATCCCCACGACCTTCGAGGACGGGGAGAAGGGGTGCACCCTTGTCCTTGAGGACGTCACCGAGCGGAAACGCTATATCCGGGACATGGAGTTTCTCGCCCGGACGGCGATGGAACTGGTCGATCTGCCGCCTAAGGCGGATATCTACCAGTATATCACCGAAAAAATCGCCGAACTCGTCCCGAATCCGCGGTGTTATGTGATGTCGTACGACGAGGTCAAAATGAAATTCTTCATGCAGGCGATATTCTCCCGTCGCTTTCGAGACGGGGTGAAAGAATGTGTGGGAAGAGACGCCGTTGGCATGGAGTTCCCGTTCCACGAGTTCGTGTTCAGCGATCCGTTCTTCGAGTCCCCATCATCACTCCGTGCCATGAGAGAGTTGCATTTCCGTCCCTACATGGAGGATGAAGTGGTCTCGTTTTATGATTATTGCATGCACCGGTTCTCCAGAGAGGCCTGCGATGAGATCGTGCGGAGGTTCAGGATTGGAAAACTGTACATGATCGGGCTGGTCTGGAAGGAGCAGCTCTTCGGCTTTGCGGGAATATTTCTCTCGCCGGACGAAGTGCTTGAGGACCAGCAGGCGATCGAATCGTTCCTCCGGCAGGCCTCCATCGCCATCGCCCGGCGGCAGACCGAAGATCGGCTCCGCCGGAACGAACACCGGTTCAAGGAAGTGATGGATCTCTCCCCCTATGCCGCCGCCTTCATCGATCCCGACGGCAGCTACCTCTATCTCAATCACCAGTTCTCTGCAATCTTCGGGTATACCCTGGAAGATATTCCCACCAGCAGAGAGTGGTTCCAAAAGGCGTTTCCCGACGAGGCCGCCCGCCGCGAAGCAATCGCCACCTGGCAGTCGGACCGTGAGCAGGCCGGCCGGGGCCAACCCCGCTCACGTACCTTTTCGGTCCGGTGCAAGAACGGCAAGGAGAAGGTGATCCTCTTCAACCCTGTAGAGCTCTGCGACGGGACCCAGTATGTCACCTATGAGGACGTCACCGAGGAGCGCCGGACCTACCAGTTACTTGTCGAGGAGATTGCTGAGCTGCGCCGGCAGCTTGCTTCCTCAAAGGAATGATAAAACTATGTGAAGCAGAAGCGTTCAGCGGCTCCGGTTCGTAAAAATAGATTATATAACCGGGCAACAGGCCCGATTGTCAAAGGGGGTGGACAGAAATGCCTGTCGGGAAAGAACCGGAACAAAATGATATAGGGGCCCTTGTTGAGGCCCTGCTGGGCAAGGGAACGTACGGCAGCCTGGAGGCAGCGAGGGCGCTCGGAAAGATCGGAGCCCCGGCCGTCGACCCGCTGGTGCGGACGCTCGCCGACACGGGGACGAACGCCCGGTGGCGGGTTGCCATAGCGCTCGCCAGAGTGGGGGCGCCTGCCGTCGAGGCCCTGATCGACGTTGTGAATACACAGGAGGATTCGGCACGTCATCCCGCCGTCTGGGCTCTTGCCGAGATCGGCGATCAGCGTGCAGTGGGGCCCCTGATCGCCGCCCTGAAGACCGGAAGGACCGAGTGCTGCCGGGCTCTCTCCGCGGCTGCGCTTTTAAAACTCGGCCATCCCGATGGAGTGGCCGCAGTCGAGGATGAGTTCCTGTCGGGGGACGAGTTCTTCCGGGACGTTGTGTACGAAGCGCAGGAAGGTCCCTAATCTCTATTTTTACACAGCAGCACGTACTCGATACCAATGCCGGCTCACGGATGTCGTGATGCCGGCGGCGGTATATTCGGAGGGAGCATACGGCGGGGATTATGTTCCTGCATTGCGGTGAAGAGAGCCTTTACCGGGATACGGACGCTTCCCGCCTAGAGCAGGTCGGAGAGCCTGCGTGCTCCCGCGGAACAGGTCTCTTCGAGATGGCACCGCTCGCAGGGGGCATTCCGGGGTTTTCGCGGCACATCGCCGTTTTCTATGCGGTGGGCGGCCGCCAATGCCCGGAGTGCCGCCCTGCGGTCGCGGGGCTGCGGGATGCAGAGACGGGCGGCACCCGACGGGACATACTCCACCACTCCGCCATTTGGGCGTATCCCGAGCGTTTCCTCCATGCAGACGCAAAAACAGGCGATACGAATCCGGTCGGAGGTATAGATGCCGGCCGCCGGGGCTTCACTCGATCGCACGATGGCAAAATACGGCTCTTCGTCAAAGATTCTGTCTATCGTGCCGCGAATGCCCAGTTCTTCGGAAGCGACGGGAACGTCATGTTCGGCAGCGGTGCGCCAGTTCCGCTGGCCGCATGCTTCCACCCACGCGGCGCATTCTGCTTCCATGGCGGGATCGATGCCGGGCGAGACCGCGAGGACCTCCCTCCAGAGGGCTTTTGGATCGAGGGGCTGCCCGAGCGCGTAGGAGATCTGCTTCGCGACCGTATAGCGTTCCGATTCCGCAGAATCAGTTCCTCGTTCGAGATAATACCGTACCGGGCACCGGTGGCAGGCCACCACGCCCGAGATGCTCACTGATGCCATCGCTTGGTTTGCTCCCTGCCGTGTTTTCGCACGTAAAAAAGGCTTATTGTGCGGAAGAGTAAATAAGATACTCTTATGACAAAACGGGAAATTTCGGTCAATCTCCCCCAGAATCTCGACCCGGTGTACAGCAACCGCATCCAGGTCGCCTACAAGGACGATGAGTTTTCGTTCATCTTCATGCACGAAATGGCCGGCACCAACCAGGCCCGGGCGAAAGCCGTCGTCTCCATCAGCCCCAAGCACGCGAAAAACTTCGCCGAAATCCTCACCAAAAGCGTCCGCGACTACGAGGCGAAGTTCGGCGAGATCAAGGCCCCGTCGGCGGAAAAAACCGACGACGAAAACGTCACCATCCGCGGGTACGTCTGATAGCAACACTTTTTTCCATGTACTGTCCGGCAACTTTTAATTAGAAGAACGACAGCAACTCCCCTGATGCTCTCGCATGTCCGCCGGTACCGCGAGATTGCGGGAATCATGGTAACCTATGGTTTCGGGGCGCTTGTCGAAGGGATTCTTCCGGGAACCCTACGGGGCCGGCTTTCTGGAAAACCTTCCGATTCGGAATCGCTCTACCGCCGTATCCGTCTCGCTCTGGAAGAACTCGGGCCGACGTTCGTCAAGTTCGGCCAGCTGATGAGCACGCGAAGGGAGCTTTTTCCCCCCGGTCTCATCGATGAACTGATAAAACTGACCGATGAAGTTGCCCCGCTTCCCTTTGAGGCGGTGCGTCCCGTCATCGAGGAGTGCTGCGGGCCGATCGGTGAAACGTTTGCATCGTTTGACAAGGTCCCGTTCGCCGCCGCGTCGCTTGCGCAGGTACACCGGGCGACGCTCCCGGACGGCACGGCTGTTGCCGTCAAGGTGCAACGGCCGGGGATCGAGGAGATCATCGAGACCGATATCGCCATTCTTGGGAACCTCGCCCGCCGTGTCGATGAAATCTACCCCGATCTCCGGATCTTCAATCCGCAGGGAATGGTGCGTGAATTTTCCACACAGATCCGCAAAGAACTCGATTTTATCCGCGAGGGAAACAACACCGAACGGCTGGCTGCCAGTATGGCGGATATACCCGGCATCAGGGTCCCCCGCGTCTTCCGGGATATGTCGTGCCGCCGGGTCCTCACCATGGAATACATCAGCGGTGTGCGGATCGATGACATCGCCGGTATCCGTGGATTCGGGATTGCCACCGGGGATCTTTCCGAGCTCGTGCTGCAGGCCTACCTCACCCAGATATTCGAAGACGGGTTCTTCCATGCTGATCCTCATAGAGGCAACCTCCTGGTCACTCCTGAACACGAACTGGTCTTCATCGACTGCGGGATGGTGGGGGTGCTCAGGCCCGAACGCAGGAAAATCTTCGTCAATCTCCTGCTTGGCATGGTTGAGGAGGACGTGGACCGGATCATGGAGGCGTACGCCGCATTCGGCATCGAGATACGCGACGAGGATCTCGAATCCTTCAAGGACGAAACCTATGATATCATTCACGGATACCGCACGTACGAGGCCGGACAGCTTGATTTCCGTGAAATGCTGGTCCAGATTCCTGATGTTATGCGCCGTTATCACCTGCAGGTGCCTCTTGCAATGATGCAGGTTCTCAAGGTGATGATGATCGTCCTTGATAATACCGTCCTTCTTGATCCCGCGTTCAACTTCCCGGCGCGGGTCGGCCCGTATCTTTCGGATATCGTTGCCGAACGCTATTTTTCAACCGGAAAAGTACGAAAAGCGGGCCGGACCATCCTCGAAAGTGCGGAGCAGGCTATGGAAATCCCTGCAACGCTCAACACGGCCTTCAAAAAAATTTCAAAGGGGCATTTCAAGGTTGATTTTGCAGGAGACGACGTGATGCAACTTGGAAAGTCAATATCTCATGCATCATATGTCACGCTCATCGGCATGATCATCGCATCGCTGGTCATCGGCTCGTCGCTCGTTGTTCTTTCAACGGAAGCGCCGCTGGGGGCGGGAACCTGCGGGATTATCAGGCTTCTCACGCTTCTAGGGTATGCCGCTGCGGTTTTTATCGGCATTGTGACGCTGGCATTGGTTCTCCGGAGTCGGCAGCGTCTGCCGTGACAGATACCCTTTTATGGTAGCAGGGGTTTTCTCTCGATGATCAAGGAGGTGACATAGGTGAAGGTTGCAGTTATCGGCACCGGGTTTGGAGGTCTATCCGCAGCGGCTCTGCTCGCAGACAAAGGCTTTGATGTAACGGTTTTTGAGAAGAACGAGCAGCCCGGCGGCAGGGCCAGCGTATACCGTGAAAACGGTTATGCCTTCGACATGGGTCCGTCATGGTACCTGATGCCCGACGTCTATGAACGGTGTTTTGCAGAATTCGGGAAAAAACCAGCCGATTTCTTTGAATTGAAGAGGCTTGATCCCGCCTACCGCATCTATTTCGGGAAGGAACCCATGATCGATGTCCCTGCTGATCTTGACCGGACTTTTATCCTTTTCGACGATCTCGAAGAGAGGGGTTCGGAGAAGCTTAAGGCGTACCTCGCATCCGCAAAAGAGAAGTACGACCTGACCATCAATGAAATGCTGTATCGCGATTACCGCTCCATTTTTGATCTCATCAACGGAAAACTGCTGCTCCAGGGGGCACGGCTCCACATCCTTGAAAATCTCGAGGAATTCGTCAATAAATCCTTTTCAAGCGAGGAGGCAAGGAGAATTGTCGAATACTCGATAGGATTTCTGGGCGGATCCCCGAAGAATACGCCTGCCTTCTACCACATCATGTCGCATATCGATCTGACCCTCGGAGTCTGGTATCCCGCGGGCGGGATCCGGACGGTGGCAGACGCCATTTACCGGCTTGCCGGATCTTTAGGGGCCCAATTCAGGTTCAACGAACCGGTTGAGAAGATAAGGATCGACAACGGCAGGGCAACGGGTGTGATCACCGCACAAGGGACCTATAATGCGGATATCGTCGTCGTGAACGCCGATTACGCGCATGCCGAGCTTGAACTTCTTGAGGATCGATTCCGGACTTACGACCGGAACTACTGGGAATCCCGGGTTCTCGCGCCGTCCGCGTTTGTCGCGTACCTTGGACTGAACCGGAAGATTGCGGGACTGCGACACCACACGCTGTTTCTCGATGCCGACTGGGATGCCGGGTTTGAAAAGATATTCGATCCTGCCAAAGCCGCATGGCCCGAGCACCCCTCGTATTACGTTAACGTGCCGTCCCAGACCGATCCGACGGCTGCACCTGAGGGCTGCGACACCCTGTTCCTGCTTGTTGCGCTGGCTCCCGGGCTTGAGGATACGTCCGAGCGACGGGAACGTTTTTTCAACCAGGTCATGGACGATCTCGAGAGCAAACTCGGGGAACCGGTACGCGACGCCATTGTCGTGAAGCGCATCTTTGCGCTCAATGATTTCCGGGATCGCTACAACGCCTACCACGGCACGGCACTGGGTCTCTCGCACACCCTCTTTCAGACGGCGCTCTGGCGACCCGCCCACCGGAGCGCAAAAGTGGAAAATCTCTACTATACCGGCCACTATACCCACCCCGGCATCGGAGTCCCCATGACCCTGATATCCTCGACCATCGTCGCCCGCGAACTTGCAGAAGCGTACAGCCATTAGGGGAGGATGCTCGATGGTCAGCCGCACGCACTACAGGATATTTCGAAAGGGGAGCACGACATACTTCCACAGCACGCTCTTCTTTCCGCGGCATATCCGGGAGGATGTCTTTGTGCTGTACAGTTTTGTCCGAAAGGCTGACGATTTCGTTGATGCCATTCCCCAGCAGCGTGATGCATTTAACCGGTTCTGTTCAGATTATCGCAATGCGCTCGCCGGCACCGCAGCGGATGATATTGTCATCGACTCCTTTGTTTCTCTGATGGAGCGCAAACACTTCGATCCGGTCTGGGTCGATGCGTTCCTTGCATCCATGGCCGCCGATATCACGACGACAAGCTATGAAACCCTTGACGACCTGATGATCTATCTCTATGGATCCGCAGAGGTGATTGGGCTGATGATGGCACGGATCATGGATCTGCCGCCTGCGTCCTCCAGCGCCGCCCGCCACCTGGGCAGGGCGATGCAGTACATCAATTTCATCAGGGATATCGCCGAGGATCTCGAGCTCAGGAGAGTGTATTTTCCCCAGGAAGAGATACGGGCATGCGGCCTTCGCGGCCTTTGTCACGACGATGCGCGGGAACAGCCGGAAGCGTTTTCCCGTTTCATCAGACACCAGATCGAACGCTACAGCCTCTGGCAGCGGGAGGGAGAGAGGGGTTTTCCTCTTCTGCCGCTCTCCTGCCGTATCCCGGTGAAAACGGCTTCGGATATGTATGCCTGGACGGCGCGTCGTATCGCCGAGAATCCGTTTATCGTCTACGATCATGCGGTGAAACCAGCGTCCGCCTGCATCATAAAAACCGTCCTGTCCAACGGATCTGCAGCCTGCATGGCTGGCCTGCGTTCCCGGCTCGGCCGCATCGTTCCCGGGGCGGGACATGAGTAATATCCTGACTGCCGCCCTGCACCTGGCGTTGTCGGTTTCCCGGTTTCGTTTCTGGATCTACACCGGCGGGACCTACGTCGTTGGGTATGCGCTGGGCATGAATGACTGGACGGCATTCTTGCGCCCCGAATACACCCTTTTTCTCGTATATTTCTTTTTTCCGGCAAATGTCTTCCTGTATGGGATTAATGATTTCTGGGATGGAGAGACGGACCGGCATAATCCAAAAAAACAGGGTCGGGAGCACCTGCTGTCGGAGGACGAACGCAAGCTCCTGATTGCGGTTCTGGTTGTCGCAGTTGTGCCGGTCCCGTGTCTCTTCTTTTGTGTGCCACTCCCGCTGCAGCTGGCACTGCTGGGATTCCTCGCTCTTGCCTACGGGTACAGTGCACCGCCATTTCGCTTCAAGGAAATCCCTGTCCTTGATTTCTCGTCCAATGTGCTGTACATCATGCCCGGTATATTCGGGTATCTGCTGGCATCGGGAACATTACCTCCGATAGAACTGGTTAGCGTGGGTTTTCTCCATATTGCGGCCATGCACCTCTTCTCCGCGATCCCCGACATCGGCTGCGATCGCGAAGCCGGTATCCGCACGACCGCCGTCGTCCTCGGGAAATCATTGTCGCTCGCCCTCTGCTGTCTGTTCTGGGGGTGCATGGCGGTTATCATCATCAGGCTCTCGGGGATGCACCCGGCGGCGTTTATCTCCCTTGGCTACTCAGCGATACCGTTGCTGCTGCTTGTTTCAGGGCTTTCAATCGAGCGCCTGTACTGGTTCCTGCCGTACTTCAACACCTGCTGCGGCGGTCTCGTATTTCTGCTTGCAACGGCTGCAAAGGCGGCCGGCCCCCTGTTCTGAGGCGAGAAGTATATTGCATGGCGGCGTTCATTCCACCATATGAAGCGCCCGGTCCGGAGCGGGGTTGGTGCCGCAGCGGTGGTGGTTTTCCTGACAGGTCTGCTCTTTGTACGTTTTTCAGAAGCATCATATGTTGCTGGTGTTTCTGCCTTTCTTGTGGTCCTGTTCGCCCTTCCTTCCTATGCAGGCTATGGCGCATGGCTCGGCCCGAAAAGAGCCGTTTCTCTGGTATGCCTCCTGAGTGTTCTTCCCCTTCTCGTTGAGGCATTTGCAGTGGCGACCGGTTTTCCGTACGGCATCTTTTCTTACGGCGACGTGCTCGGGTGGAAGATATTCGGCCTCGTTCCCTGGACCGTCGCCTTCGCGTATCCCCCGCTGCCGCTCGGGGCTGTTGCCCTCGCACGTCATCTGGCAGGTAATGATCCCCGAAAACTCATCCCCGCGGCCACGGGACTGCTGGTAGCAGCGGATCTGGTCATCGATCCTGCGGCGGTACATGCCGGGTTCTGGACATGGGAAGCGTACGGCTGGTATTACGGAATCCCGCCGGTGAACTTCGCAGGATGGATCCTGACGGGCGCTCTTTACATCACTATCATCTGGTGGTTTGTGAAAACGCCTTCGGAAAAAAGCTGTCCCGATCCCGTTGCCGGGGCGAGCAGTCTGCTGCTGATCCTCGCCTTCTGGACCGGCTATCTCCTTCGCGAGGGCCTTTTTTTCCCGGCCGCCATCGGTGTGATCCTCATGCTGGGCTCCGCTGCGATTGCGCACTCAGCCGGTGCCGAAATGAGGCGTTAACTTTATGTGTGCACGATCCGTAGGTGGTTGCATGCGAGCTGCCATTATCTATCATAGCGAGAGCGGGCGGACCCGGGCTGTTGCCGAAGCAACCGCCGCCCGGTGCGGTGCTGATTGCATCAGGGTATACCCCCGGCCCGCCTATACGGCGCTGACCCGTTTTCTCTTCGGGCCGCGGCGGGCAGTTTTCGGCCACCACGATCGCATTACTCCGGCACCGATCGATGTATCGGCATACGATACCATTGTTATCGGCTCGCCGGTCTGGGCGGGCCATCCGACGCCCCCCGTCGTTTCAGCGATCGAAAGCCTGCAGGGCTGCCGTGGCAAAGAGGCGGTGCTTTTTATAACCTGCTGCGTCACGCCGGGGGTCGCCCTCGAGCGAATGTCAGCGATGATCGAAGGCATGGGGATGACGGTGCGGGGCGGCATGGTATTTCCCGGAAGAAGCATCCGTGATCCGATCCAGCTTGATGCGCTTGCGGCGCTTGTCGCTCAGAAATCGGGGGAAATAGAGCCGGAAGTCCAGACATCCCACGGCCCGTCCGGGGTTGAAGAGGGATGAGGTGTGGGGGAAAAGTCGCCACCTTTATAATTTTTCAGCGCACATAAAGATGAAGGCAAGCGATTCTAATGCTCGCTATGTGCCGTTGTGGCTTAGAGGTATAGCGGCTGATTCGTAATCAGCAGGTCGGGGGTTCAAATCCCTCCAACGGCTTGTTTACGGGCTGTATGCAGTCTTTTTTTTGAATTAAAAAGCATTGTCAGTGATTTCTCCAAGACGCTGTATTGAGAAAACGATGGAGAGATTTACTTTCGTTGCCGTCTATTGACCAGTTTCCGGGATCCAGCCTCAAGACAGCCGAAGTAAACAGCAAAGTAATTGGGACCCGGTGAAAATTAATGAGCCCCTGCCGAAACCAGCCCCCGTTTATTGAAAAATCGGGGGGATCAGGAAGCTTGGCCCTGCGGCTCTTTCTTCCAGATCTGGCACCCGTAGAACGGGTTCGCGGTCCCGAGATAGAGCGTGCCGGTTTCCGGATCGGTCACAAAGGAACGGGCGCCGTAGTTCCATTCATCCCCAAGGCCATCCTGCGTGACGGGGTGCCAGTGCTCTCCGCTCGTGGTCCAGTACAGGTCAAAGCCCAGCGGGGTGGGGGTCTGGATTTGCAGTCCCATGAGCGATCCGATGAACGTGCTTCCCGTGCCGATATCGAATGTCCCCACGTAGAGCCTGTTGTCCTGGATCCCGAAGCGCCAGATGTACTTGTTGTACGGGTTTCCAAATCCGTTCTGCTCCTCGATAACATCAGGGTCCGTGATCGACTTGTGCGGCATCATGCGCTCCCACCGGTCGGACTGATCGAACCTGAAGATCTGCATGCCGTTCGCCCCGCCCATGGTGATGTCCGAGGGATTGGGCTCTGCGATGCCGGTCAGGAGCTTGAAGGCCGCGCCATCCATGGTGCCGACATAGACCCGGTCCTTGAAGACGACGGGGACCGCACCCCCGTTCTGCCACCTGCCCATGCCGGCAGGATATCGTGCGCCAAGCGATTCGTCCCCCACGATGAGCTCCCATGCGGGCTCATCCCCATCGAAGGTGAGCTTGCCGCACCAGAATCCCTGCTCCTCCCCGTAGGGGATGAGGAACACATAGAGCGCACCGTGGTAGCTCACCATGTCGAGTACCTCGGCCCCATAAGGGGCGACCCATTCGTCAGGAACAGGTATCGTTGTAATTGGTTCACTGAGCGGATCAGCGGAGCACCAGAGTGCGGGGGTGGCATAGGCATTACTACTTGCCATATCATCCGTGGCCCAGAAGAGCCGCCCATCGTGCGCTTCGATAGCCCGGATGGAGATATACCGGGAGTAAGACGGCGGAGTAATAAAGACCTGAGTGAGCGTGCCGTCCTTCTCGATGGCCAGGAGCCGGGCGGATACTCCGAGGCTCCCCACGTAGAGGGCCGGCTCCTCTCCCTCGGCGGTAAACGTCTTCATCATGCGGTACCCGCCATCAAGGGCCATCATCTCAGCAACCTGGGGAGGCCGGTAAAATTCCTCCCATTCCTCTGTATCGAGATCCATCCGGTAGATTCCAGGGCGCATATCGGTTGGATACGGAACTTCCGGCGGCCAGTCTGACAGCATTCCCCCCATCACCATCTGCTGGAGCATGAAGGCGAATATATTCCGGTTCGTCCCCACCCAGAGAGACCCGTCGAAGACCTCCATAGACCATGCATAGGAATTCTGCGGGTCGCCTACAATCCCGCTTTCAGATATCTTCTCCCAGCCGGTCCCGGTCGGATTGATCCGGGCATCTGCTTTCCCTGTTCCTTTCGCTGCAGCCGAGGCAGTGCTAACGACCAGAAGGCAGAGAAGGAATATAATCATGAACTGTAAGTATCGAAATCTCATACTCTCGTTCCTCCTGCAATGAGACGGAATGGTCAATCTCCATGGAGATTTGAACCGACCCCAACCTCTCGATCACATGGTTCCTCTATTCGGAGGATATCCTGACTATAACTCAAAGTAATATAAAATCTCTCTCAATAATTCAATTGCTCATGACGAACGCCTATTTTTCTCATCAGGGACACCTGCATTTAGGAAAGTCCTTCCTTCCTCCCATAAAAGAACTATTTTTTTTGGCTCCGCGCCGATATCTCAAAAGGAGATTCATGGGCCCCGGGAAGGTCTGCATCTGCATCCCGGGCCGCTCGAAGCGGCTGCCCATCAACACCTGCCATGGGGTGCTCCGGGGGATCGGATACCGCCCCGATACCATCGTGCTAATCCACGAGGAGCCCTGCGGGCCCGGGTACGAGAAGGAGCGGAGGGATTTCTCCGTCCTGATCGGGTTCCTGATCGGCCCTCTTTTGTCTGAATCCCAGACGTGCCCCGCTTCTCTGCTGAATGAGGAAGCGGGATGCTGCACCGCCCAGGTGCCGCTGGCAGCATTATCCCGCTTTCCGGAACCCCCCCTTCACCACTCTGCATGCTCGGCGATATGCATCACCGTGTCGGCCGCCGTCTTAAGCATCATGAACAGCACCAGGCCGAAACCGCTCAGGAAGAGGAAACTGAAGACGACGGCGATGTGCATGGGAATTATCCGGGCGTAGGGGATGGCGACGACCCGGCCGAGGCTCTGCTGCCGTTCGGCGTCCCGGCGGTAGTTGAGGGCGAACGAGAGGGCGTGGTTGAGAAAGAAGAGGAGTGCGCCGGAGAAGACGAGATTCAGGGCTTCCGGGCCCAGCGGGACTGCCATCCACAGAAAAACAAGGTACACGAAGTGAAAGAATCCGTAGTGAACGGCAAAGAAACCGGCGAGGCGCCGCTGGGTCTTTCGTGTCGGCTCCACCGGCGCATTGTTCACCCGTATGTCGTCGGTCGTGAAGTGCCTCAGACTGAGGATCCTGAAAAACTGGAAAAAGCCGATGATCACGCTCTGGCACCAGTAAATCCAGATGACGGTTCCGATATCCCACTGCTGGTACAGGGCAAGCACCAGCACCCCGATGTTGGTCGCGATCAGGGCAGCGGTGGAGGAGTCCATGCCGGAGACGATCCACGAACGGCTCCCGTTCTCCGGACGATCGCTGTCCGGAGGGGGCCCGCTGAGTGCGGCCATGTCGAAGGGTGGGCGGTGGAACGTAAAAAGACTACAGTATCATTATCGGCCCGTAAAGGCTCGAAACGCATTCTGCGTGTAGTGCGACCCGCCGTGCAGGTAATCCGGGCCGCTCTCACCCTCATGTGAAGAAGCGGGAGAACCCCCGGATTTGCTTCCTGCAACACACTCTGAAAAAACGCTTAAAGCCCTCACTTTCGGCTTATTCCCGTAAATATTCCTTTTTTCCGGTTATAAAAACCAATCCCCGCTTTTATTATATATCCCGAACACCACTCCTGTTTTGGGGGGGGCAGAAATATGGCACATGTACTGTTGCGTGCAGCAAGCGTCTACTTCGTAGTCATGCTGGTGATCATGGCGCCGGCGGCGGGCTGGAACACCCCCGGCGCCGACTATTCCCGGAGCGACTGCTGTTTCGCATCGCATAGCTGGGACGATAAACCCTGTTCGTCGTGCACTTTTACCGCAAAAGTCGACGCGGCGTGGGACTGGCAGATGAAGGAGTGGCGGAGCTATGATAATCCCGACGCCCATGTGTACCTGCTGCAGAACGGGATCCGGATCCTGCAGGAGAAGGGCTATGATAACTGGGCCGCGTACCTGGCGGATGAGAACAACTTCCAGGCCCTAGCGGACGGCGCGACATGGGCTGACGCCTATAAGGGACGCTGGTGGGTCAATGTCTACGTCACCGCCCTGCTGGGTACCATAGAAATACCGGTGTACAAAACCGATCCCACCTGTGCGGCAGGATGGGACCATTACTATAACAGTTTCCTGACCGATCCGCTGGGCAAGGGGCTGGAGTGCCTGGACGTCTCGGTCATCACCCAGTACTTTCTGGATGCGTTCGCCCCCATTCTCTCTGCAGGCGTGATCAACGGGTCTCTGACCGCTCTGCAATTCCTGCCCACCGTGGGCTTCGTCTTCCAGGGAATCAAGGTGCTTCAGGATGTGGGCATGCTGGGAGTCAGGATCATCATCAGCCCGGCAATCCGGGAATCTTACCCCTCTGCGGGTAAACTTTCCCAGGAGCACTTCGATTCGGCGGTGAATGCCTACACCGCAACCTATGATATGACGCACCGCTACTGGGAGCACCGTTCGGCGCAGTACGACAGCCTTTTTCAGGCGGGGTGGGCGGCGCACCTTGCCCAGGATGTCTGCGTCATCTATCACCAGCGGGATGTCTGGGATACCTTTGAGTACTACCATGCCGCCTTCGAGGATCAGGCAACCAGCCTCGGAGACCCGGATACCTATCCTGCCTATCATGTCCACGCCAAGGACTGGACGGTGGCTGCAAACTACGACTCCCTGACAGTGGCCCAGATCTGCCGGGAGGGGGCACTGGCGACCAGCAATCCCCAGCTCTGGGAGAAGGCGAAAAGCGATGATCCCATGGTGCGGGACGTTGCCCTGCGGCAGGGGCTGAAAGTGGCAGATCAAGTCACTGCGGCCCTGCTGGCCAAGTACCTGACCAATCTGGGCATTCCCAAGTACGTGCCCACGTTCAAGGGTGCCGTCTACGACGCCACCACCGGAAAACCGGTGGAAGGGGCGTATGTCTTCTACCGGGAGAAGCTCGGTTATACCGGCGATCCGGATGCGGCGGGTGGCATTCAGACCTTCATCGACCAGCAGCGGCCCTGGGACTATACCACCACCGATCTCAAGGGCACCTTTGCCCTCACCCTGCAGGAGGGGCGGACCTACCTTATACGGGCTGAGTTCCCGGGCTACAGCTATGCCGGCTACATCGATGTTTCCACCCAGGAACCGATGGGCCAGACGATCACCCCGAAGACGGTGGAGTTCACCCAGGCCTATGCGGGAGGGGCCCTTTCCGATATCAGCTATTTTGTCTACCTCTCCCCGGTGGGCAGCGGCGGTCTCCTTCAGGCGATGTTTGCATCACCGTCCCCGCTGTTCTACAGCTATGCCGGACCGGACCCCGCACTCCCCCTCAGCACTGCGATATCCCCTGCATTGCGCCGCGATCTGGCGGATGCGGTCATGGCCGTCCGTGCCGATACCACAGTCCTGGCCTCCAAGGCATCGGGCGCCGCTTACCCCCTGCAGATCCCCGCTGAGACCTACATCGAGATCGAGGTGGCAAACCTGCTCAACGTAGGTACCGCAAAGACCCTGCAGTCGCCTCAGCAGATTGAAACCGCCCTCGCAGCGACGGGAACCACATGGGCGACGTACCACGACATCGTCCGGAATCCGGCCGCTTTCCAGGCGTTCAATCCCGTTCTCTCGCCCGATGTGCCGGCCACCGTGAGTCCCGGGCAAGTGCAGCCCCCGGATACCGCCACGGAGACCATCCGCTGGCAGTTCAGCGTCAGCCCGGATTTCGCCATCTCCTCGGAGACCCTCAGGCTTGATCCCCTCGCCGATAAAACGCAGGCGTCGGTGGACACCGGATATTCTCCCGCGGCCATCGCTGCTCTGATCCAGACCGCACCCCGCGAGCAGGTGATGCTTTCCGACGGCAACGTCACCGACGTCCCGGTGCTCTCCTACTCCTTCGGCGGTGGGAACATGGTCCATGGGGAAGGCCAGCCCCTTTCGGAGTACCACCTGGGCCGGGTGCCGGCCGCAAACGCAAAGATCAAAGTGACCCTGGTGTCGGAGCCGGGCTGCATCGGACCGGATTTTACTGTGATTCCCGCCACAACCGCCCAGATCCAGTATGACGGGGGGACCAAGCCGACGAGCCTTGCCGGGCAGAACAAAATGCAGCAGGCGTTTGCTACCCCGGCCCCGGTAAGTCAGAGTACCGATAGCACTATCGAGGTGCTCACCCTGCTCACCAATGCCGAGGGGGTTGCGGCGCTCACCCTGAAAAGCGGCAGCCAGGCAGGAAAGATCAAGCTCTTTGTCGAGATCATCGAAAACCCCGGTGCGACCGGCATCAAACCCCATCAGGTGGTGGAGGTTGTGGTGCACCCCCCCATCATGCAGGTGGATGCGGCGCCGGTCATCGTGCCCCCGTCGCTGGGGGTGGTGGCCCCGCGGCAGCCCCTTGTGGCCACCTATCTGGCGAGCTATAACGGCGAGGATGTCACCGTCGTCGACACCGGCATGGGCCTGCAGGTCACGGAGGCCGGGGACGGCACTCTCGTGATGAGCATGGTAGAGACCGGCCCGGCCACGGTGGCTTCCACATCCATGGCCGTGGAGGCGGCGGCCCCCGAGACCTCATCCCCCTTCGGCTGGCTCTCGGGGATCATCGATGGCATCCTCGCTATCCCCGGTCAGATCACGGGCATATTCAGCAGCGGTGAGAAGCAGGGTAGCGGGCCTGCCGACGGCACTCCCTGCGACGATGGCAACGCCTGCACGGTTGAGGACGTATATGATGGAGGGGCCTGCAGGGGCGGGCCCTTCCTTAACTGCGACGACGGCAATCCCACTACCGAGGACTGGTGCGATCCTGCTGTCGGCTGCCGGCACGAGGATATGAGTGGGGGGGCTCCTGCCGACAGAATGCCCTGCGACGACGGCAACGCCTGCACGGTCAACGA
>LKUD01000079.1 GCA_001412355.1 Methanoculleus sp. SDB | reverse complement strand
GCATTCCCGATGCGGACTTCACCGCCAATGTCACGTCGGGAAATGTTCCGTTCACAGTCCTCTTTACCGACGCCAGTACAAACACGCCGACATCCTGGTCATGGGACTTTGGTGACGGTTCGTCATCACCCGTCCGGAATCCTGTCCATACGTATCTCTCTGCAGGAAACTATACGGTCAGGCTGACCGTCCTCAATGCGGAAGGTTCCGATGCGATAATCCGGACAGAGTATATAAGGACGGTATCGCCAACGATGCCGGAGGCCGATTTTACCGCTGATATCACATCCGGCACTGCACCCCTGACCGTTGATTTCAGCGATCTCTCAACGGACGGGACCTACTGGGCGTGGTATTTTGGTGACGGCTACACGTCCAATGCACCGGATCCCTATCCGCACACCTATACGTCACCCGGGACGTATGACGTCAGGCTCATCGTGACGAATGTCAACGGTTCGTCGACGGCACTCAAGAACGGATTTATTCATGTCGTATCCCCTCCCGAAGAACAGGGTACTCCGGTCGTTGGCGGTGCTCCGGGCAGTGCGGGGAGCATCCCGTCGAGCACGGTGGTGGATGAACCGGTGTATTCCGACATCACGACGCCCGGAACTGTCCCCGGAACCGTCCCGGTATCGTCGGTGCCGTCATCCGTTTTCGGCGAATCGTCTGCCGGGGACTTGCCTTCGGCCGTTGCAGCAGAGGGCGGGGAAGGAATGCCCGACTCTCGGGCGGAGGGTGGTGATGATGCTCCCGGCGAGTCCGCACTCCCCCTCCCTGTTGATACCGGATCCATGCCGGCGCCCCTCACCTTCCACACGATGCTCACATCCTGCGGTGCGATTTCCGGAACTGCAATGTTCAGGAAATTCGGCGACAAACAGGAATTCGATAAAATGGTATCATATCTCCTGAAAGCAACCGGAGTGATCTCAGCATCAATCGCGTTCTGGTTGTTTTCAACAATTTTGCTTTGATCGCAGACAAACCCTTTTTTCTCAGATCAGAACGAACCTTCCGCCCCGGTGTCTCCTTCCGACGAAGAGGTACCCTCATACGATGACCCTGACGACGGCGATTCGGGTATGGGGCGTATCGGGACCGGGCGGGCTGCGATAGTGGCGTGCGCCGGGCCGGTGTCCGCCGTGAAAAACCGTTCCCTTTTATGGTGTTACGGGGGTATAACATGGTGTGCGACGGGGGAAAAGAGGTCTATGAAGTATGTCGTCACAGGCGGGGCCGGATTTATCGGCTCGCACCTTGCCGAAGAGCTTGCATCACGCCACGATGTGGTGATTCTTGATGACTTTTCATCGGGAAAAATGGCACATATCGCGGAATTAATTCATCGTGAGAATGTCGAGCTCGTCCGTGGCTCGGTGACGGATCCCGTCGTCCTCCGGGAGGTCTGTGACGGGGCCGACGGTGTTTTTCATCTTGCGGCAATCGCTTCGGTACCCCGATCGGTGGAGGATCCGTTCGCTATCCACGAGGTGAACATCACCGGGACGCTCCGGGTACTCATTGCCGCCCGGGATGCGGGTGTCCGGAAAGTTGTGGGGGCATCCACCGCCGCCCTCTACGGAAACAGTCCCGTATTGCCGAAAACCGAGATGATGAGGCCCGAACCTCTTTCGCCGTATGCCGTATCGAAACTTGCGGACGAGTACTATGGTCATGTTTTTACCCGATGTTACGGTCTTTCCACGGCGTTTTTGCGGTACTTCAACGTTTACGGTCCCCGGCAGGATCCGGAGTCCGATTATGCGGCGGTAATCCCCCGGTTCATCTCCCGTCTTTGTGCGGGGAGCCCGCCGGTGATCTTTGGCGACGGGGAGCAGACACGGGACTTCGTCTTCGTGCGCGACGTGGTCAGGGCAAATATTTCCGTGATGGAAAACGACGCCGAAGGCGTTTTTAATATCGCCTGCGGAAGGCAGACGAGCCTCAACGAGCTTGCTCGCATGCTCGGCGCCATCATCGGGGTCGCTGTTTCGCCCGTTTACGAGGCTCCCCGGCCCGGTGACGTGAGGCATTCGGTGGCGGATATTAGCAGTGCACGGGCAGCATTCGGGTACGAACCTCAGTGTACGATGATGGATGGCCTGAAGGAAACGGTCGAGTGGTTTCGCTAAGGTCCGCTCGCATACTCGTCCTGATGAAGGGGATTCGCACCAAAAAAAAAAGATAGTGAGACAGGAACCGAATCTTAAATCGGAGTTTTATGGATCCCTTTGAGAACTGTCTGCGCAGCCTCATCGGCTTCATCGGAAAGCCGTGAATATTTCCGGAAGAACGACCGGATATTCTCGGACTCGACCCAGCCGAGGTTGAGCTGCTGGATGATCGTGTCGATCTCTGTTGCCTGATCCCGGATCTGCTCCGCAAGCTCCTCGTCCTCGAGGTCGGCGATTCCTACGATTACCTGCAGGGGATTCCTGATCTGGTCATTGAGGGTGGCGAGATATTCGACCTTGACCAGGAGTTCGGAAATGTTTTTCAGGAGCGTGCGGAATTTCTGTTCACTCTCCATCAGGGCTTCCATGGAGCGCTTATATTCGGTAATATCCTCAAAAATGATGGTGATGCCGGGCGATCCATCGGTGAATGCCGTAGGCACGATTTTCATCTTGAAGAAGAGCTCTTCTCCGGTCTTGAGTATTCTGACCTCATCGACGACTTCTTCTCCGTCTATTGCCTGATCAATGAGGGACTGGATGCCGAGTTCGGGATTCGCCTGGAAGAGGATGTCCTGGATGTGCTGGTCCACGAGCTCCTCGCGGTTGTGGTTGAAGAGCGTGATGAAATTGCTGTTCGCCTGAACGACGCGCTGATCCTTGCCGAGCACGACGACATATTCCGAGGAGAGATTGAGCATTGCGGAGATGGGTACCCGCTGGGAAAGATAATAGACTTTCGCCTGCCCGTAGGGCTCCATATCCACCTGCCCGGATGTGCGCAGAATATCAAGGTACCGGGCGACAGAAATCCGGTTCATGCCCATGGCCTCTGCCAGTTGCGTCACCGACATTCCCCGTGGATTCTGTTTTAAAATCTCCAGAATCCGTGAAAGTTCATTGTGATTCCTGTTCATATACAATGATATTTCGCTTATAGTTTAAAAATATTTTGTTTATTGGTTATCACTGTAGAATATCTATGATTTAAATCACTAGTGATAATGACTGCCGCTCCTTTTATATGTGGCGCTTATGGCGGGACGGCCCGGTTCGGGGTTTTCCCGCCGGGAAAAAACATCGGGGGCGTCTCCACCGTCCGGGGATTCCCGTGGTGAACGAATGGATGTGCCGGAAGAGGCAAATACCGGATTCCCGCTCCTCTCGGGAATTCCTCGGTGTTCCGTTCCCTGCCGCACGCCTTTTCGCACCGTCAGGGGGATTCCCTGCCTGCCGGGCCTGCGGACGGTCTGGCCGACATGCCGCGGATGGTGTTTTAATATCATTCGCGCGAACATAGATAACGCACATTCAAGAGAGAACAGGGATGCGGACAATCCTTCCCGCATAGAATGCACCCCCGTAGTGTAGAGGTCAATCATACCGGCCTTTGGAGCCGGTGACGGCGGTTCGAATCCGCCCGGGGGTACTTTTACGAGCTGACTCACGGGACCGGGCACCCCTCCCGCCCCGATCGCCCGGGCGTCGCCGGGTCAATCCGGTTTGGGAACGTCAGTGAAGAAAATCTCTGATTTTCTGATGCGAGCGCTACTCCCGGGAGGAACTGGGCCGCTGACATGGGGGCCGCCTTTCTTGCCGCCATGACCGCGATCGATCTCCCGGTGCTGGACAACGCCGCGGCCTCCATCGCCGGGTGGCACCGGCGCATCAGGAACGGCTCGGCGGCAAATGTGGTCCGTGCGGCCGGGGACGCGGAGCGTGCGGTGGAGTGGGTGGTGGGAAAAATTGGATGACGAATGTACCCCCATTTTCTCTCCCGGTCGGTCGTGCTCGCTCGAGGTTCCCTCACGTCGCAGCACCTCTCTGGTCTCTTCGCGGTGTACGGGAAGAGAATGCCCTCGCATGCCCTCATCTTCGATTCGGCACGCGGACGGCTGCGAAGGAATGCACGCCGCTCTCGCAGGCCACTTCGCGGACTTCTCAGCGGCTGTGTGCTGTTGGGGTGCGAACTCCGGATGGCTTGAGCGACCGAGCAAAAGCGAGGGACCGGCGTCGCATGGATGGTAGGGAGGTACATTAAAGAGAAAGGAGAAAGCCCAGTTACACGAACAAGACACGGAGAGAGCACCGGTTGCATACACCAGCCGGCAACCTGCAATTGCATTTCTTGAAGGAATCCTGGTTGTTCGGAGGATGTCTCCAGATTACAGGTGTCCTGTACTCAACTTGAAGGCTCGCGGAGTGTAGGGCGAAAATGTTCTAACATTAAAATGAATTTCAACATTAAGCCTGAAAAAAACTGTTTAAGAGCTCCTTAAAGGAGCGAAAAATTCAGGAGAGGAAGTAAAACGTGGAGTACAATGTCCAATGAAAAATGAGAAATCATTGCAAATTCAAGACCTTTCCTGAAGAACAGCCAGCCAAAGACGATGCCGCCAACACCATTCAGAAGAACTGCCCGAAGGACAACGGAGGGTGTGATTGCCATTATTGCCGAGGTTGCAGGGAGGTGGCCAAGACCGAATACTATGGAAGCAAGGATTATTGAAACCCACATGATGTTGTCGGTATGCTTGCAGGTTTTTGACATTCCGAGCAACCTCATAGTCCCCAGAATCAGCAGACATAGGAATGGTACCAAGAAGAGCCGCAGGAGCACCTCTTCTCCGATGCCCCCGTAAAATGAGGCAAGAAATCCCGCAATTGCGCTGGGAGCACCCGCACCGGACGAAATATCAGGGAAAACGAATATCGAATGCAAGAGCAGGTCAAGGAGCACGAGACACAACCCCACCAAAATCCCGGAGACCACGGATATGGCCAGGTACGTTCGCGGCTTGGTTTTTCCGGCCAGCACGGGCGTCGGCTCGAACTCAATTTTCTTTGAGATCCGGAGGCCGAAGTAAGCAAGCAGGGCAAACATCACCAGATATTGAATGAAAGTTATCAGGATAATTTCGAGAACGTTAGGTTGGGCGAATAGGCTTTGTCCTGCGAATTCGAAGGAGTAAGGCAGAACCAGCAATCCGGAGATGCTTGCTGCAAAAACAAGAGCCACCCAGATCTTTCCATCGACTCCATACAATTCCTTTTTACTCATAATTATCTCCATAATAAATATTTTTTAAGATAAAACAACTCTTATTCGACAATAAAAGTAAATATCGCCGTTTTTTCGTCCCCTGTCATCTTTTCAAAGGGTCGCTTGTAGACTGCATTGAAGGTGTAGGTTCCCGTGTCAAACGCGTAGAGTACCCAGATATGTGTCCCGCCTGCACCGACCACCTTCCCGGAAGTATCGGACGGATCATACGTATCGCCGAGCATGCTCAGGCGATCGGTGACCGAGTACTCCCATTGGTAGCCAGTTGTGGGGTTTTCTTCCAGCTTGATGATGATCAGGCTGTCCAGAACGATTTTATTGGTCTCACCAGTGTTGCTCTCGTCAAAGAGGTAAAGCTCCAATGGGGCAGTCTCAGGATCAACATCCTTCCAGGCTTCCGGGGATTCATTATCCTTTGGAATTTGTTTGTTATCAAGGCACCCGGATCCAGCGATGCATCCGACTACAATGATAAAAACGAAGATACCCGTAAGGGTTTGCGCAAATTTCATGGTGTTTTATTTGGCGAGTAATCGAGATAATCAATTCCATAACTTCGAATATTATTGAAGTTTAATTGAGATTTACAGGGAATTACTGGAAAAATAGATGTTCCAGCGGAAGTGTACTCATTCTGCTGTAAATTCTGCCCTCGTATCCTGACATACCATCACCTCTGATCCAGATAAATACTTCCGCCCTGTGATCCACTCCTCATTGATATCCATCAATATGGCTCCGGCGAGACGGAGGAGTGAATTGTCATTTGGAAACGCTCCTATTGGCCGGGATCGTCGTTTCAGTTCCTTATTGATCCGC
>LKUD01000078.1 GCA_001412355.1 Methanoculleus sp. SDB | reverse complement strand
CGGTAAGAGCATAAATTCCATGATCCTCACCCTGAAAGAGACGATATCGAAACTGAGGTCTTCTGAAGAACAGATCACGGAATACAGCGAACGGCTCGAGGAACTCGTCGTCACACGGACAGAAGAGCTCCACGAGTCCAATGCCACCGCGAACCTGTACCTCGACATCATGTCGCACGACATCAATAACGCCTATACGGTATCGCTCGGGTACGCCGAGATGCTGCGGGACGTTGCCGATTCGTCGCTGCGCAACTATACAAACAAGATGATCACCAGCATCCACCACGGCATCAACATCATCGAGAACGTGTCAACGATGCGGGCACTGGAAGATCACGAAACCATATTGAAACCGGTGGACCTGGATACGATCATCCGGCGGGAGATGGATACGTTTCCCGATACAAAAATGGAGTATTCCGGAACTCCCGTCTGGGTGATGGCTGACGAGCTTCTCTCCGTCGTCTTCTCCAATCTCATCGATAACGGCAGAAAGTTCGCGGGCTTACACGGCATGGTGCACATCACGGTAAAAGACGCGGAGGAGGGATTCGTGCAGGTCTCGGTCGAGGATACGGGGAAGGGTATTCCCGACGCGATGAAGGAGGAGATCTTCAACCGCTTTACAACAGGGACACTGCCCGGAACGGGGAAAGGCCTCGGGCTCTTCATTACCGGCACCCTGATCGGGCGGTACGGCGGTACCATCCGCGCGGATGACCGCGTTTCCGGTAAGCCGGATGCCGGAGCGGCTATCCGTTTCACCCTGAAAAAGGCAGACAGATGACGGATACCGGGAGGCGAGTCACCCCGGATTTTTTATGGATCATCTTTTATTGCACGCCGTAAAATACACAGGTATGGGAGAGCGGTTCATCTTCACCCGATACAGGACAGTCTGTCACCACTGCGGCAGGGAGGCGGATCAGATCATCAAAGCGGTATCTCCTCAGGCACAGGTGATCTGCTCGAACTGCGGTGCAACCCGCATCTTTACCCCGAGGACGGAGGACCGTGCACAGCCGGAAGGCATCTCGACCCGTATCGGGAGCCATGATATCTGGACACTCGACACGATTGCCACCTGTAAAAACTGCAGTGTCGTCGGGGTGCACGATGTGATCGTCGGCGGGCACCATCTTACGACACGGTGCCGTAATTGCGGGTATGCACATTTTTATGCCCTCGATCTCGAATATATCGGGCAGTGCCCGATCGAAGAGTGATCTGCCGCCGTTTCCACCGTTTTTTCCGGAACTTCACCGGAATCCCAATTATTAAAAGCAGCTCCGACCATAAGTAAAGACGCTATGCCTGAAAATTCCCCGACAGACCGCGGACGCATTTCCGTAAGCGGGGAGAAAGTGCAGTTCCCGGGAGGGGATCTTTTCGAAACATCGGGACTACTGTTCTTCTGCATTGTTGACGATCGCGTGGTTTCGGCAAACAGCACTATGGTGAACCTGCTCGCCCACAACCATGCAGACCGAAAACTCGCCGGGCTAATTCCGCAGAATTGTGTGGCGTCTTTCAGGGCTGCGCTGCACCGGGCACGCACCATGCACGAACCCGTTCTCTTTACCACCAGCCTGATCGGTGCACAGGGAGAGAGCATCCCGATCACGGGTGCGATGGCTGGTACGGAGGAGGGCATACTGTGCATGGCACAGCGGGCTCCCGGCGGACAGGCGGCACGGGAGGGGAGCGGGACAGAGATCCCGGACGACCCGGATCTTATCAGGCAAAAACAGCTCGAAAATGAGCTCAGAGCCTCAGAAGAGCGGTACCGGACGATTTTTGAGAATACCGGAACGGCGATGCTGATTATTGATGACGATACGACAATACTTCTCGCAAATACGGAAATGGAGCGGTTGTCAGGATATTCCCGGGAAACTATCGAAGGGCAGATGTCATGGACAGACTTCGTCAGCGAAGAGGACCTGAAGCGGATGGCCGATTACCACCGCCTGAGAAGAATCGATCCCGCATTGGTGCCGAAAAACTATGAATTTACCTTCATCAGATATGACGGAGAAAAGGTACCGGCGTTTCTCACCATATCGCGGATACCCGGCACTGTTCAGACGATTGCGTCGGTCCAGGACATTACGGACCGGAAAAACGCTGAAAAAGCATTGAAAAAGAGGGAAAAGGAATCAAAGGCCCTTCTCAATACGATTCCCGACCTGATCCTCCGCATGAATGATGCGGGTGTCATCCTCGACTACAATGCGGCACCCGGCGTGCCGCTCTATATGCCTCCGGAGAAATTTCTCGGAAAACCCCTCGGGGACGTCATGCCGGCCCGGGTGAGAAAACAGATTGAAAAAGTCATAAAACAGGCATTTGTGACGAAGAGAAAGCAGAATTATTTCTACAAACTGAGAATCGATTCGGTGATGCGGCACTTCGAGGCGCGGATCCTTGCAAGCGGCGAGCACGAATGCATCGCCCTCATAAGGGATATCACCGAGCAGAGAAAAGCGCAGATCGCACTTCTGGAAGCGAATGAAAAGCTCTGTCTCCTCTCAGGCATCACCCGGCACGACATCCTCAACCAGGTGCAGGGCCTCCTCTGGTATTCATCGGAGCTGCGCAGGCTGATCGGGGACCAGCCGGAACTGCGTGCTCTGAGTGATAAAATCGGCCGTGCCTGCGAGACCATCAACAACCAGATCACATTTACCCGCGATTACGAAACCATGGGGATGACTTCCCCGGAATGGCAGCGGGTGGACAGCGTAGTGCAGAAGGCGTCCGCAACGATACTGCCTGAAAACATCCGCCTTGTCACCGGTACGGGCGATCTCGAGATATATGCCGATATCATGCTCGAACGCGTCTTTTACAACCTCATCGACAATGCGGTAAGGTACGGCGGCCCGGACCTCTCACGTATCGTGGTCTCGTTTCTTGACGACCGGAAAACAGGCGTGATTGTCATCACCGACGACGGTGTCGGAATTCCTCCCGACAAAAAGGAGGAGGTATTTGAACGCGGGATCGGGAGGCATACCGGTTACGGCCTGTTTCTCGTTCGGGAGATTCTTGGCCTCACACAGATGAAAATCCGGGAGACCGGTACGTTTTCCAAGGGCGCGAGGTTCGAGATTTCCATTCCTGCCGGAAAATGGCGGTGGACGGCAGAAACCTGACGGACGCACCCTGTGACCGGCACGCCACTCTACCTGCGCCACGGGTCGCCGTACAACAAAAGAGAAAAGGAAGGATCAGGTCAGTCCTCTTCCCGGACCATTTTTATCGCCTGCTTCGGGCATTCCTGTGCACAGATGCCGCAGCCCTTGCAGAAGTCAAGGTCGATCTCCAGTTCTTCGCTGATGCACCCGTCGGGGCAGTACTGTGCGCAGAGGCCGCAGGCATTGCAGGCCTCCCGGTCGACCACAGGGCGGAATGTCCGCCACGAACCGGTCTTTCCCGACGCTCCCTTCACCGGGCGCGAGATCGCAAGCTTTGCAGTCATTTCACCAGCTCCTCATACGCCCGATCCGATGCCTGCACGTTTCGCTCGTCATTAAACGTCTCCCTGATAGCCTCCCGGGCCGATTCCACGGAAATGAGCCCGAGTTTCGCACACGCCCCGAGGAGGGGAGTGTTGAGAATCGGACTTCCAGCCAGCACGAGTCCGAGCGACAGAGCAATCGCCGTCAAATCCACCCGGCTTGCCGGATGTCCTTTCGTATCGACCGGATGAGAACTGTTGACCAGCACCGTGCCATCGGGTTTTATTCCCTGAAGGACATCGACCGTCTCCATGACCGTCGCGTCAAGCACGATGACGAGATCCGGGTTCCGGATCTGGCTGTAGACGCGGACGGGCCGATCGTCAATCCTGATGAACGAAACGACGGCAGCTCCCCGCCGTTCAGCGCCGTAGAACGGGTTTGCGGTTGCATATTTTCCGTCCAGGATTGCCGCATGGGCGATCATCTTCGCAGCGGTCACCCCTCCCTGTCCGCCCCGCGAGTGCAGGCGAATTTCGTACATCAGTCACTCACCCCGAACCAGAATTCCCCGCCCGGTCTGCGTTCCCGGACGAAGCCCGCAATATCATCGTACGTCACTTCCTGTCCCCCGAGTCCCGCAATCACGCTGTACGGCGTTATACCGTAAGCTGCTGTAAGTTCGCGGGCAAGAATGCCGCCGTACCCGAACGAGTAGTCGCGGTCAATCACCACGACCTCCTTCTCCCCGAAATCAATGGCAGGGAAGGGGCGGAACCAGCGCACCCGGGCGGATCCGGCGCGGATGCCCTCGTCGCGGAGGATATCCGCAGCCACCTCCGCCTCTTTCCCGAGCGTGCCCATGGCAACCACCACCACATCCGCATCGTCGAACCGGTATTTCTCCACGGGTGCATAGCGCCGGCCGAAGCGGCGGGCGAATTCGTCCTCGGTTTCCCTGATAACCTCCACGGAATCCCGCATTGCACGCTCGATATCCCACCGGAACTTGAAGTGCTCGGTGGGTGGTGTCAGCGTCCCGTACCCCCCGGGGTTTGCCGTGTCGATGGCATGCGCTATCGTGCAGGGCGGTATGAAATCGCCGGGATCCACCGTCTCGAGCGGCTGCATGATATGCGTGAGCGTGAATCCGTCGAGGTTGATCATCACCGGCAGCATGACATCCTCGTGTTCTGCGATCCGGAATGCCATCAGCGTCGCGTCATAGGCTTCCTGCACGCTCCCCACGTAGACCTGCAGCCAGCCGGTGTCACGCATGGACAGGGAGTCCGAGTGCTCCGCCCAGATATTCCACCCGGGGCCGAGCGCACGGTTGGCATTTGCCATGACAATCGGAAGACGCGCTCCCGCGGCCCAGTGGAGCATTTCGCACATATAGACAAGCCCGTGAGAGCTCGTTGCGGTAAACGAACGCACTCCTGTCGCGGACGCCCCTATGCACGCCGCCATCGAGCTGTGTTCGCTCTCGACGGGAATATAATCCGCCTCCATCTCTCCCGATTCGACGAAATTCGCAATCTGCTCGACGATCTCCGTCTGAGGGGTGATCGGGTAGGCGGCGACTACCGCGGGCTTTGCATGCTTCACGGCGGTTGCCACCGCCTTGTTCCCGGTGGCGACGGTCAGCATATGCCCTCAACCTCCCGGGCATATCGCTCCATATTCCCGTCCACCGTCTGCTGGAGAAGATCGATGGTCTCCTCGTCAATCCCCTTGAACCGTCCCTGCCGTACGAGGTAATCCCGCACCGGAAGCCGTTTTTTCATGGCTGCCCTGGAAGCCCCGGTCAGGGAGAATGTGCCGTACTCCCGCTCATACAGCACCCACATGCCGGTCTTGACCGCAAGTTTGCCCATCTCGATCGTCTCCTCGGACGGGTACCGCCATCCCGGCGGGCACGGGGCGAGTATATGGATGAATTTGGGGCCCCGGATTGAGAGGGCTTTCTTCACTTTCTTGTAGAGGTCAATCGGGTAGGCGCTGCATGCCGTCGCCATGTAGGGCAGGTTGTGGGCCGCGACAATCCGGTCGAGATCCTTCTTATTGTCCTTCTTGCCTCCCGGCGTCGTGGTCGTCTTCGCCCCGAGGGGAGTCCCCCCCGACCTCTGCATGCCGGTATTGCTGTAGGCTTCGTTGTCGTAGCAGATATACAGGAAATCTGTCCCTCTCTCCAGTGCACCGGAGAGAGCCTGGATACCGATATCCACCGTGCCGCCGTCCCCGGCATAGCAGATGACATTCGTTTTTCTCCCCATTGCACGGTACGCCGAGCTCATCCCGGACGCCACGGCTGCGGCCGACGCAAACGCCACATTATAAACCGGTATATTCATCGCCGTATTCGGGTAGATCCCCTGAATCACACTCGTGCAGCATGCCGGGACGACAAGGACACTGTCAGGGCCTGCCGCCTTGAAAATGTACCGCAGAACCAGCGAGGAACTGCATCCCGCACAGGCGGACGTGCACCGTAAGATATATTCCTCTTTCGGGATTTCGGGCATGAGAAACCTCAGGTAGTCTATCTGTCATCATTGATAATGATGGTTTGCTCTTTCGTGCCGGAGTGATTATCATTGTTGATAATCGCTGCAGAAGAATTATATACTCATATATCGTTATTTCCCACAGGAGAACTATGAGCGAAAAGGAAACCGCCGGTGAACACCCGGAAACGGAGAGCGTGGAATCCGCCGCGAATACACCGGCACAGGAACCGCCGGAGGAGGTTTCGGTTCCCGAAGAACCGGCAGAAACGGCCCCGCCGGAAGAACCCGCCCCCCCGGAACCACCAAAGGAAAAACCCGCAAAACCGCCACAGGAAGCGCCGTCTCCTCCACCGGCTGCAGTGGTGCCGCCGCAGATCATCAGGGAGCGGGTCGTCGAAGTGAGGGAAGAAAAGAAGGGTTTCGGAAGACTGAAAATCGCACTCATACTGCTCGCCCTCCTTGCCGCCATCGTCGTGGTGGGTGTGCTCACCCTGAATGTGCAGATCAGTGCCCCCGATCCGGGTGACAGCTACCCGTATACCACGACATACGACGTTCACTTCCCCCTTGCACAACCCGTGACAATCGGCAATACCAAAATGATCGCGCTGACTGCCGAGGACGAGATGATCATTCAGGTGGACCAGAATCCCGGACAGAAGATCGTCGTCGGGGAGGAACGGAAAATTTCGGAACGGAAAGCGACGATTACCGTGTTGGGAATCCAGGCGATGCAGACCAACTTCCAGATCTACCTGAAATACCTTGGCATGGATGGCATCAAGGCGCGGTTCTATTTAACCGTAAAGCGGTCAGATGACATTCCCCAGTTCCTCATCGACCGGCTTCTCCCCCCCGAGATCGACGCCCGACCGGCATAACGACTCCACTACTTTTTTCCGGACCCGCCATTCCCGTATGAGTGAGCTGCAGTAGCCATTGCTCCGCCGGTCCGCTTCCACCGGCTCGAAACGAATCTCGCAGTCGACATCCCAGAGGATAAGGCCGCCCGCGGGCGCTGCGCCGAGGCGATCCCCCTGAGGATCAGACAGGATTTCTTCGACGT
Organism: Methanoculleus sp. SDB; assembly: GCA_001412355.1. Lineage (NCBI taxonomy): Archaea > Methanobacteriati > Methanobacteriota > Methanomicrobia > Methanomicrobiales > Methanomicrobiaceae > Methanoculleus > Methanoculleus sp. SDB. The sequence goes on along the minus strand of LKUD01000078.1, from coordinate 11,064 downwards.
CCTCGGGAGTCATCTCCCCCTTTCCTGCCGCAGCCAGCGCCGTCGCCATGCAGCGCACCATGTTCCAGAGAAAGCTCTCGCCCGTGACCTCATAGACGGCACAGGAGCCGGCGGCACTCATGCGGGATGAGAGGATCGTGCGGCACGGATTTCTGTCGGCCACACGGGCAAAACGGGAGAAATCGTGCGTGCCGACAAACACATCCGCAACCGCCTGCATTGCCGCCATGTCGGGATCGGGATCAGGGAAGAAGTACCGGTACGTCCGCTGCCGGGCATCGAAACGGGGATGGAACATCTCCGGCACCGGAGCCCACCCGGTACACCAGCAATCGGCAGGAAGCAGTAAATTGAGGGCTGAAATTGCCCTTTCAGGCTCGTCGGTCGTAAACGCCGCCACCTGCCGCCGTGCATGCACCCCCCGGTCCGTCCGCCCCGCAAACGCAAATCCAGCGCCGCGCCAGTCGTCAAAGAGGCCCAGTGACCGGCAGGCGGCGATAAATTCCCCCTCGACGGTACGCCTGTCAGGCTGCATCTGGGATCCGAAAAAATGGTCGCCAAAATATGACACCTGAAATCCCAGCCGCTTCATAAATGGACACGCTTCCTGATTTTGCGAACCGCACCCTTCAGCGACTGCCGCGTATAGGTCCTGAGCGGTGTCATATGCCCGCCGGCCAGTGTCTTTCCGGCCCGGATGGCGGCGAGGACGGCATCCGCACCGGTCCCGTCTGCATCCACGAGCGTGATGCCGAAACCGACAAACCGGGCGTTATGGGCGTCACTTCCGCCGACGCAGGGAACATTGGCCAGCCGGGCCTCCCGTGCCGCCCGCCGGTTCGCCGATCCCGTGATATACCTGCTGTTAAACGCTTCCACCGCATCGACGAGGGATATTGCAGATGACACCTTCAGGGCGACGCCATGCCTCCACTGGTGGTACGGGTGCGGGAGGACCAGCACGCCCCCCATCTCCCGTGCGATTCTGACAGTCTCCACGAAATCCCTTCCCGGGGGAACCGGGTCTGAAACACCGAGCACGATCAGATGCCCCTGCCGGGTGGACACCTCGATGCCGGGGATCACGGTAACGGGAGTGGTAAGAGTGAGGGCATGGCGGGCGCCCTCCACGGTATCGTGGTCGGTGATCGCAACGGCATCAAGGCCGACTCTCGCTGCCTGTGCCAGCACCTCCTCAACCGTGCTCTCCCCGTCCCGGGAGAACGAGGTGTGGATATGCAGGTCGCATTTCAGCATCAGATCATATCTTTTTTCACCTCTCCAATATTAATGAGAGCCTATGCGCCTGCTCCTCCCGACCGGCTCCATTACCAGGGGATTAGTGACGCGGGCCGCAGAGGGCATGGATGCCGAGGTGGTGGTTACCGGTGAAATCGCATCATTCCTGACTCCCGCCCAGCTTCGCTCGCATCTCTCCCGGGGATCATACGACATGGCAATCGTTTCCGGGATGTGCACGGCCTCGTTTGCGGATGTGGAAAAGGATACGGGCGTGCCGATATTCCGGGGACCGCGGCACGCCGCCGACCTCCCCCTCATCCTCCCCCGTCTCGATGAGATAACATTGTCGCGGACCGTTCCGGCCGACGATTTTCTCATCGCCGAACGGAAGAAGGCTGCCAGGGCCCGCATCCGCCGGGAAGAGGAGGAGGCGCCGTGCGACTTCATGATCCGCGGTCTGAAGATCGGAGGAACGTCCCGGATGAAGGTGCTCGGGGAGATCATGGACGCACACCGGCACCCGGATATAGCCGCCGCCGCGGAACGGTTCTTCGCATCGGGTGCGGATATCGTTGACCTGGGATTCGGGTTCGATGCGACACCCGGCGACGTTGCACGATGCTTCGCGGAACTCCGGGAGCTCCCCGGCCCCCTCGCGGTGGATTCCCAGGATCCCGAACTGATCCGGGCGGCACTCTTCCGGGCCGATCTTGTCCTTTCGCTTCAGGAAGAGAATATCCCCCTCGTGGCGGCAGAGGTGGCCCGGGCGGGAGCGGCAGCGGTCGTTGTACCCGGAGAGCGCGATCTCGCAGCAAATCTCCGCGCGGCGGAGGCGGCAGGAATCAGCCGTCTCATCGCCGATCCCCTGCTGCAGCCCGTCGGATCAGGCCTCGTTCTATCGCTGCGTGCCTGTGCACCGGACGGTCGCCCCCTCTTCTTCGGGGCCGGTAACGTTGTCGAACTGCTCGATGCGGACTCCCCCGGTGCCAATGCACTGCTGGCGGGCATGGCACACGAATGCGGGGCTGCCGTGATCTTCACGAGCGAGCACTCCGACAAGACTCTGGGATCGGTCGGGGAGATGCGGACCGCTACGGAGATGATGGCACTCGTGCGGGATCGCCCGTACCCCAAGGATCTCGGCATCGACCTCCTTGTCATCAAGGAAAAACGCCGGCGGCGCGAACCTCCTCTCTCGTATGCGGAGGTGATCGATGCGATGCCCATGCCCGACGATATCACGTACGATCCCCGGGGAAACCTCCGCATCGGGATCGAGGGCCGCATGATCGTCGCCGTCCACAACGGAGTTGCATTTCGCGGGGAGCGGTGGCAGGACGTTCTCTGGACCCTGCTGGCGCACGACCGGGTTTCCCTCCTTGATCACGCCGCCTATCTCGGCAAGGAGCTTTTCAAGGCCGAATGCGCACTCCGGTTCGGGCGGAGTTTCGAGCAGGACGGGCCGTTCTGATGCATCCTGCCACGGGTGAAAGGATTATGTGGATCGCTCTGCAACATGAACGGGAGTACATATGAGGCAACCGGGAATTTCGCGGGATTTGCTTGATCTGCTCCTGAAGATCGGGAAAAGCCAGCACCCCCTGGAATTTCTCGCGATTCTCAGGGACCACGGCGGCATTCTGGACGAGCTCGAGCTTGTTCCGGGCACGATAAGCGGCGAAGAAAGCGCCTCCTTCTCACCGCACATGCTGCCGCTCCGCACGGGCACGACGGGCAGCGCCCACAGCCACCCGAACGGTGTGCTCGAACCGTCGGCTGCGGATCTCCGGTTTTTTCCGTCTGTCGGGCGGTTCCACATCATCGTCGGGGCGCCGTACGGGGCAGACGACTGGCGCTGCTATACCGCCGGCGGGCAGCCATGCATCCTGGAGGTGATAGAATAGTCCGCGTGGTAGCGACAGGGACCTTCGACATCCTTCATCCCGGTCATCTCTACTACCTCGAACAGTCGCGGAGCCTCGGAGACGAACTCCACGTGATCGTTGCGAGGGATCAGAACGTACGCCACAAACCGCGGCCCGTGATCCCCGAAGAGCAGAGGCTCGCGATGGTAGCGGCGCTCAAGCCCGTCGACGCCGCACGCCTCGGGGACCGGGAGGATATGTTCCGCCCGATCGCCGACATTCACCCCGATATCATCACGCTGGGGTACAACCAGCATTTCTCGGAAGAGCGACTCGAAACAGAGCTCCGTCAGAGGGGAATCAGCGCCCGTGTCGTCAGGACGGAGGCGTATCCGGGAGACGGATTCTGCAGTTCACGCCGGATCATGGCACGGATTCTCCAGACACGGTGCCCCGAGGATACGGGAACCCGCTGATATCCTCCCAGAAGATTTATCCCCCGCCGGTTCATGCTACCTGATGGAGAGGGAGTGTATCTGAATGGAGGAGGCTGTTCGTGATGAAATCGAGAAGCTGTGCGCACTTGCGGAGAAGCGGGGTGCTGTCGCCGCACCGATTCGAGCCGGAGACGTCGTCGTCGCCAGCTGGGTACGGTTCAAATGCCGGTACGGGTGCAAGGGATACGGCAAACACCTCAGCTGCCCGCCCTACGCACCGGGGCCCGCGGAAACCGGTGCGATGCTGCGCGAATACCGGACAGGGATACTCCTCCGGTTCGACGGCGATCCTGCCCACCCGACGATAGAGCCCGGCGACATTCCGGCGGATTTCCACCCGTGGTTTAAGGAGATGATCCTCTGGATCGCCACGACCGTTCATTATCTTGAGAAAAAGGCGTTTTATGATGGTTTTTACCGGGCATTCGGCTTTGGTGCGTACCCCTGCATATTCTGTGACGACTGTATCGCCGAGACGACGGACGGGGTTGTCGACGAGAGCATGCGCCGGTTCTGCCGCCATATGGACCTCATGCGGCCCAGCATGGAAGCGTCCTGCATCGATGTCTTCGCCACGGCGCGAAACGTCGGGTGGGATATCCGCCCGATCCCGTGCAGGGACATGGAATACGGTAAAATCGAGCACGGCGATATCAAATCGGTCGGGCTCGTACTGGTGGACTGACACGGGGAACGCCTGCAGAGACGGATAACTACATTCTTTATCACCGGCACCCCATGTCCCTGTACTGAGGTGACAGCACCAGCATGACCGGAACACCAGAATACACCGAGGCGATCTGCCAGCATTGCGAAGGAGCGGGCTGTGTCTATTGCGATAAAAAAGGGAAGGTCCTCGTGAAAAGCCCTCCCCGGAAATGCAGGCACTGCAACGGGGACTGCTGTATTTACTGCGGCTTCACAGGATGGGAAGGCGTCAAGGGAAAATACGACTAGAGGCAGATAAGGGGCGGCCTGCGTGGCACCTAGAGCTCCTGAATCTGCTTCCAGATGACGTTTCTTTCCACGACAACCCAGTATTTTTTCAGCTCCAGCTCCGCATCCGCGAAATCGGGGTAGAATGCCGTCACAAGGCGCCAGTAACGGGCCGAATGATTCGGTTCGATGAGATGCGCAAGTTCGTGAACGACGATGTAGTCCCGCAGGGCGGGGGGGACGGCCATCAGCCGGAGGTTGGCGCTTATGGTCCCCCGGGCTGAACAGCTCGCCCACCGGGTCCGCTGCATCCGGATACTGAGCCTGCCCGGTGACACGTCCATGAGAGCGGCATGCCGGGCTATCCTCCCTGAAAGATCCTCCCGCAACCAGCTGATAAGCGCTTTTTTAAGGGTCAGTGGAGATGTGTAGCGGACCTCGCCCGCCATTTCGTCCACGAGACAGCCGGGTCCGGGGACGAGGTGATATGGCCGGCCGTGCAGCAGCATGACGTGCTCGGATCCCCCGTGTTCCGCTGCACAGGCGGAAACGCGGGCCTGCTGCCGGACAATCCAGTCCCTGTGCCGGTCGATGACAGGTCCGATGTCGAACTCCGGCGGTGCCGTGATTCGTACCGTTCCATCGGAAAGAACGCGGATGCTCACCCGCCTGACATCTTTCCGGACAACCCTGACAGCCGGGAAACCGGATCCGGTTGTCCGAATCTCCTCCCCGGAATCATGATTGGAAGACATGGCCATACACCCCCGCAGTGTCGTTTCTGTGCCGGGTCTGCCACTTCGGTTCTGCTTCAGGCACCATCGGGCATACGACCGCCCATTCGCACTCCGGATGTACTAGGATAGTCATGATTACACATTACATAAACCGTCCTTCAGCCCGGCTATTGCCCGGAGACGGGTGATTTATCACCCCTGACAGCCAGTTCAATGAATACGGGATTCGGGAGAGGATCATGGCATGCGGTTTCTGGAGATAAATGCGGAGAATTTCAGGAGCTTTAACAGCCTCCACATGGAACTGGGCGGATTCAATGTCCTGATTGGGCCCAATGCCGCGGGAAAGTCGAATTTCATCAGCAACATCAGGTATTTTCGGGATATTGCATCCCGGGGGCTCGAAAATGCAATTTCGCTTCAGGGCGGCACAGAATACCTGAGAAACCTCTGCATCGGCGGCAGCCGTGACCAGTCGGCATCGTGCATCATCGACGCGACGGCGCATCCGGCGTCACTCCAGTTCTGCGAAGAGGACGGGGGGCGGATCGTCGCACGCTGTTTCAGGATCGCCTACAGCCTTACGATACGGTTTCCCCCCGCCGGTGACGGCTATACCGTCTTCGCCGAGCGCCTCGAAGCATCCTGCTCCTTCTCCCGTAGGGTGAACGGCGGCGATGAGGTGCACCTCGGCGGCGGGTACGTGGCGCTTGAACGGGAGGGAGATCATATTCGCGCATCCGTTGTCCCGGAGACGGTTGCCGGGCTGTTCAGGCTCCCGTCATACGCCGAGCCGCTCTCCCCGAAACGATCGCTCCTCGAAAATCCGACACTCTTTCCCCTTCTCTCCCCTGTGGCCTACGGCACCGCCGATTTCTTCCGGAGTATCGCCCTCTATGATTTCGATCCGAAGCTCTCAAAACGGGCGACGCCCGTTGTCGGGAGAGCCGATCTGGAGCCCGATGCCAGTAATCTCGCTATCGTCCTGCGACGCATTCTGTCGGATCCGGAGAAGAAGGAGATGCTCGCGGCGTTTGCCGCCGAGCTCTTTCCTTTTATTGAAGAGTTCCGCGTCGAGCGGATGGCCGACAGGACACTGGTGACAACGATCCGCGAACGGTACACCGGCTGCGCCTCAATCCCGGCACCCCTGATCTCCGACGGAACGATCAATCTCACTGCCCTCATCGTCGCGCTGTATTTCGAAACCAAGCCGGTGATCGTGCTCGAGGAACCGGAGCGGAATATTCACCCGTTCCTGATCTCAAAGATCATCGACATGATGAAAGAGGTGCCGGAGAGGATCGGCACCCAGCTCATCATCACGACGCACAACCCGGAATTTGTGAAAAATGCAGGAGCAGAGAACCTCTTCCTGATATCACGCGACGAGAGGGGCTTTTCGAAAATCGCCCGACCGGCGGAGAGCGAGGACCTGAGAATATTTCTTGCGACAATGGGCATCGAGGAGCTCTATGTCCAGAATCTGCTCTGATCGCCTATGCACAGCACGCTCCTGTACGTCCTTCTGGAGGGAAATGACGACGAACGATTCTTCGCCAGGGTAATTCTCCCGATCCTTGCCGATGAAGGATACCGCGTGAAGATCTGGAAGTACGCACGGGAAAAGCGGAAACGCACCGAACTCTTCGTGCGGGCGGTCAGGAAGAGCGGTGCGGGGTACCTCTATGTGCGCGATATCGACACCGCACCGACGATCGCCACGAAAAAACGGGAGATCCGGTCATGGTACCACCATGCTGTGTCAGAGGGCCGGATCGTCATCGTCATCACCGAGATCGAGAGCTGGTATCTTGCGGGGATCCCCCTCTCCGCATTGCGGCGGTTCGGTATTGCGGAGGAGATCACATCGACCGATTCTCTCACAAAAGAGGATTTTAACCGGATTGTCCCGGGCGGGATGTCCCGGATCCACTTCATGAGAGAACTTCTCGTCCGGTATGACACCGGAGGTGCGATGGGGAGAAACAAATCGTTTGCATATTTCATGCACCGGTTTGCACCGGGTTGGGTCGCCCGCCATCAGGGGCGTCCGGAGCGGTGACTGTCGGATACGTTCCGGAGCGCCCGGGGAAAGAGGGCGGTGCCGTACTTGCCGAGCAGGGCTCCGCAAAGCGACGTTATCACCACGAGTGCGGCCACCGTCCCCGATACGGCCGCTGATCCGAAGACGGCGGCAAGGGCGATTGAAAATTCCCCGCGGGCGGCGGTATGGGACCAGATCTCCACACCGGATCCGGCCCGGCGGTGCACGACCCTGCCGATCAGGGCGCCGGAGAGGAGTTTGGAGAGGAGCGCGAGCACGGCAAGTGCCACCAGTGCCGGGAGAGGCGGGATTCCGGCAAAGTCGATGGTAATGCCGAAAAATACGAAGAAAACGATGAGGAATACGTCACGAAACGGACGGATCTGCGCTTCGAGGACGCCGGGGACGGTCTGTGAAAGGGCGGATCCGAGAGCGATGACGAGAAGGGTTTCCGGAACGCCGAGCATCCCTGCAAGCCAGGCGGCTCCGATGACGGCAGAGAATGAAAAGACGAGGGGGACTTCGTCCTCGCGTGAGAGGAGCGATATGAGGGCCTGCCGTCCATAGCGGACGACGAGAAAACAGGCAGCGACGACGACTGCCGTTCTGGCAAAGACGGAGACTGCTCCCTGCCCGGTCGAGGAGAAGAGCGCCACAAAGAGGACGAGGACGATATCCTCGAAGACCATCAGCCAGACGACTGTCTCCGCTTCGGCAAGGAACAGCTTTTTATTTTCGATCAGCGAGGCGACAGCCATTGCCGAGCTGCTGATGTAAAACGCCGCGGCGATCAGCAGCGCCTCGTAGATCGGGATTCCCAGTGCAAGCCCCCCGATAAAGCCAAGAGGGATATTGACGGCGCAGTCGATGATGCCTGCAGCGGCAAACGAGGAGCCACGGATCCGGATCTGGTCGGGCCTGAGCTGAAGACCCATGGAAAACAGGAGAAACAACAGTCCTATCCGGGCCAGAAATGCAGAGATTTCGTCAGCCGCAACGAGGCCGAGGCCCGCTTCCCCGAGCACGAGGCCCGCCCCGATATAGAAAGGGATGGGAGGAAATCGAACCCGTTTTGAAAGGACGAGCAGAGCGAGGCAGACTAGGAGTGCACCAGCAAGGCCCGGCATTATTTCTCCAGTATCGTGCGCTCGAACGTTCTCAGCTGGTCCGCCTCCCCGATGACGACGACGGTGTCCCCTGCCTCGAAGATGAACTCGGGATGGGGGTTTATCACATGTTTGTCGCCCCGGGAGACAGCGATAACCGAGGCCCCGGTCCGGCTCCGAATCGCGAGATTCGCGATGCTCATTCCTTCGATAGCACGACTCACGAGGTAGGTATGCACGCTGATGCGCAGGTCGGCGAGTGCTGAAAAGGAAATTTCCACGCCCTCGTCCTCAGCCTCCATGATCGCCCCCGAAAGGACGGAGCCCAGCCGCCGGGATTCCGGGTTGGTGAGTTCGACGGTGCACGTCTCCCCGCCGGAGGGTGAGGTGTAGAGCTGAATCCTGCCGTTTTCCAGATAGACGATCGCAATGGTATCCCCGTTATCCGTCTCAAGTTCATATTTTGTCCCGACTCCCGGGAGTGCGACCGACCGAAACGCCATACACAATGGATGGAAGACAGGGCGAATAAAGGTGATCCTCCCCGGCAGCGATACCGAATTTTTAACCCTTGCGACGCTGATATCTGTCAGGATTAATTCGCCGGAGGCGGGGGGCTTTTCGGAGGGCGGCAGATGTGAAAATCGAGAAGGACAGGATCAAGATCGGCACCATTGTTGCCCGGACCGGGCTTCCGGAAAGAGAGGTGCGGGCATTCGCACAGGAATATGATGAACTCCTCTCGTACCGGCAGCTCGGGCGGGTCAAACTCTATACGGAATCGGCAGTCGGGACGATTGCAGACATCGCCCGCCTTACGGGAGAGGGGAAGGACCATGCATCGATTCTACGGGAGATGGGAGGCGGGACGGGAAAACGGAGGAGGCAGGAGGCAGTCCGGAGAGCACCGGCACGTCCTGCACCGGCTCCCGGGACGCCAGCCTCTCAGCCTGTGTTGAGCCCCGGGATCTCCCCCGCGGCGGCGGCAGAGATGACGGCATGCTTTGAGCTGCAGTTAAAGCGGTTGCATGCACGGGTGGAGACGCAGGAGAAGGCACTGCTGGCCGCACATAACGATCTTCTCAAAGAGCGTTCGACTATCAACCGGATCATCGGGGCGACCGGCGAGCAGGCCGCCATCACGGAGGAATGGATTACCTACTTCGACGCACGGCTCAGAGCGATCGAGGACGGGCAGCAGGACCAGGTGCTGCTTATGAAGGAGTGGATCGAGTATTTTGAGGAGGAACTCAGACTCCTGCAACGTCCCCTGCATAAACGGCTGCATGACCGGATCCGGTAACGTGACTGCCCTTTCAAAAGCCCCCCTCTCCCTCCCGGAAGGCTTCGGAAACCGGATCGTTCCCGGCGTCGTTCGGCCCGGAATCACGTATCAGGACAATGCACAATTATATACGCTGTCAGGATAGAATTATATGTGCAGAATATCTGCAAGGTAATTCAATGTATGATAGATTTGAGAGGGGTTCCCGTTTCGGAGACAGGGGCCCAAGGGAAATGCATACCGTAATCTGTTCCGATTGTGGTAAAGAGTGTGAAGTGCCGTTTAAACCGACAGAATCACGGCCAGTTTATTGTAGAGATTGTCTCCCGGCACACCGCGGTGAACGCCGCAGCCGGGACGACCGCGAGATGTTCAAGACCACCTGCGCCGACTGTGGCGTAGAGTGTGAAGTACCGTTCAAGCCTACCGAAGGCCGCCCGGTATACTGCAGGGACTGTCTCCCGAAATACCGGAAACCCCGGTTCTAATCTCTTTTTTTTGAGGGCGCCGCCTCGCTGCATTTCGTGGGCAACCCGACGCGCACTCCATGTCTTCTCCACCACCGCTGCCGTTTCGCGAATGCACCCCGAAAAAGGGCTGTGGTTAAAAAATTCAGGAACTTCCGGACGAAGCGCCCACTTTAATTCCGGGATGCATAAATAAACCCGATACGGGCATCATAGACGCTGATACGTCTGAAAAACCTCATAAAAACGAGGGGCCGAATTCAGGCACAATGCACAGGTATATAGACTCACGAAGCAATAGTTATAGGCAGACTTTCTGCAAGAGTAACTCAATGTATAATAGAGGATTTGATAGGGGTTCCCGTTTTGGAGACAGGGGCCCAAGGGAAATGCACACAGTTATCTGTTCCGACTGCGGAAAAGAGTGTGAAGTGCCGTTTAAACCGACGGGCGACAGGCCTGTCTATTGTAAAGAATGCCTTCCGGCACACCGCGGGGAGCGCGACAACACCCGCAGCCGGGATGACCGCGAGATGCACAAGACCACCTGCGCCGACTGCGGCGAAGAGTGCGAAGTGCCGTTCAAGCCCACCGAGGGCAGGCCTGTGTACTGCAGGGACTGTCTCCCGAAGTACCGGAAACCCCGGTTCTAATTTTTTTTCTTTTCGTTTCTGCGGAAACACATTTCTCCATCGGTCAACGCCGGAGCTGAAGCTGTAGCCCGGTACGCGGCCCCTCACGTAGCAGCACCCATCCGTAACTTCACCTGTCAGTTCAAAAAAATACGCTCTTTCCCGCTCTGCTTTACGTCCCCCACATCAGGAAGAGTGCCCTGATATCCCCGAATCCGATGAAACCATTGCCATCGTAATCGAAACACTC
>LKUD01000077.1 GCA_001412355.1 Methanoculleus sp. SDB | reverse complement strand
AGAAAAATCAGGGTTTTTTGCAAATAATCAATGCAAGAGCAAGGAACGCCCCGATGCATGTGGGCAGTCCGAGAGGGGTTGCCTGTGTCCGGGTCGTTTCTGCCGTTGCAGGATTTTCCGGGGAAACAAGCTCCTTGTTATACGTGATGACGTCGGCTAAGGAATCTACCCCCGGGACGGATTTGGGGAAATTGGTGAAGACAACCCGCTCAGCCGGGATGCCCCGGTCCTTTAAGGCTTCTTCGACTCCTTTTGCCATTTCGCCCGACTGCATGTTCTCGATAATATACCGGACATCTTCGTATTTTGATGTATTTGCGGCGATGTCGTCCACCAGCTTCGCAACGGTGAACTTGCCGCCCTGATAGAACTCGGGACCATAGATATTGACAACGTTCAGCCCCAGCCAGTTTTCAGCGGCTTCTCTCTGCCACACGATTACGATTACTTTCTGTCCTGCAATCGTCTCTGCCTCATCCTGGGTGAGATCGACCGAGTCAATCAGGGAATGATACTCTTCCGAGCGCTCTTCGTAGTACGCTGCGTTTTCGGGATCGGCCTCGAGAAGCCAGGCGGTTATCTCATCAGCAAGCAGGTGAGCGCTGTCGGGGATGGCCCATGGCATGGAAGGATTCCGCATCGTCTTCCACTCAACCTCGCCATAGGAGTTCGCGTCCATGAATTCCTCGATATATGGCATCACATGCGGATTGTCCACCGAGAAGTTATGGGCAACAAAGAGGTCGGCTTCACTGATAAAATCCCGTTCGAGCTGGATTCTGTTGTTGATGATCTCCCCCTGCATATGCGGGCAGACGGTAGGATCAGCAATGTAAATAGCCTCCACGTGCTCTCCCCCGATAAACTGGATCGGTTCCCAGAGGACGCTTGTGGTCGAAACCACCTTCAGATCAGCGGATGCAGGTCCGACAACAAGCGCGCAGATCGCAATTCCCAGAATAATCCCGTGCAGTAGTGTAATTCTCCCCATAATTAGAATATAGTAATACCGGGTTATTAATTTTTATTAATTGGTATTCTTCTTTTCGGGGAAATGACTACAGCCAGTGCGAACAGGATGGTCAGGAGTATCGCAGTAAGCGGACCGACCGGCAGGGAATATGCAAGTCCCATCCAGGCGCCTGCTACGCTGGTGCCTGCCGCAATAATGGGGGCGGCAATGAAAAAATCACGGACCGTGTGAAAAAACTGATAAGCAATCGCCGCCGGTGTGATCAGCCATACGTACAGGAGCAGCCCCCCCACAATATTCAGACTCAGGGCCACCGTGATGGCAATCATGGCAAGAATACCGTAATAAATCGGTTTCACCCTGATCCCCGATGCTTCTGCTATTTTTTTATTGAAAATAATCGCTTTGATTTCCTTGAGGAAAAAGAACACAAAAAGAACCGCAGCGAAGGAAATTGCAGCAAGTGCATAGATTTCCTCGCGATAAAGGGATATCACATCGCCGAACAGAAGGCCGCTTGCTGAAAAACCCATCCCCAGATACTGCATATAGACAATGAAAAAAATGGCGATGGCCATCAGCATCCCGAAGAGAACCCCCATCGTGGTATCTGCAGGCATTCGTGCATGGTCGCTGAGGGGGCCGAGCAGAAAGGCAATAGCAATGCTTGCGATGATGGCCGCCGGGGTGACTCCCACGCCAAGGAACATTCCGATGGCTGCCCCGGCAAATGCGGCATGTGACATCGTAAACCCGATCGCCGAAATATTGAGCTGGGTGATGATCACCCCGAGAACCGCACACGCAACTGATGAAAAAAGCATCGCTTCGACGGCATGGCAGAGAATGTTGTTGGTGATGATGAATTCAAGCATGGGTTGCCACCCGGCATACCGTGCGCACATGCTCTTCCACGTCGCAGGCCTGGCACATCTCATCAAGACAAATGCATCCGTCGTTCAAAGCCACGATTCTCAACAGGTAATCCGGAAGGCCGTCAAATGCATGGGAGACCATGACAACGGTGCATCCTGATTTTACGGTATCGACAAGGACATTGCTGATAAAATCCCGGGAGCAGAGATCGAGATTGCTGAACGGTTCATCGAGAAGCAGGATTTCCGGATTCCGCACGAGACTCTGGGCAATGAGCACTTTCTGCTGCTGGCCTCCACTGAGTTTTCCGATCGGCCGGGATCCGAGATCCTCGATGCCCAGGCGATGCAGCGCAGCAGCAACCGCGCCATGATCTTTTTCGTCAGGGCGTTTCAGCCATCCGAGAAGTCCGTAGCGTCCCATCAGTACCACCTGTTCCACAGAAAATGGCGTCAGGGGATCAAAGGCGAAATTCTGGATGACATATCCCACCTTTTTTCTCACGTCATTTCCCCGACGGGAGACATCAAGGCCGCAGACCGTAGCCCTTCCGTGGGTGAGAGGGAGCATTCCGTTGATTGATTCGAGAAGCGTCGTCTTCCCCGCTCCGTTCGGCCCCCCGACAATGACGAACTCGCCCTTCCCGATCCGCAGGGATGCATCCTTTATGATGGGCCGGTCGGCTCCTTCATAGGAAGTATATACCCCTTCCAGATCGATGACCGGATCTGCGGTTACCGTTGTCATGCGCGTCTCCGTTCCTAGATTCCGTATATCTCAAAGAGGTCGCCATCATCGAGGTAATACATCCGTTCTGCCAGTTTCTCGATTGCCAGTGCATAGTCTGCCTGGTCGCGTGGCGGAGTCGGATAGGGCCTGGGCACGAACACAATCTCTTTCCCGTCGTGTGAGAACACGCATTTCAGCTGGTCGCCGGCCACAATCTCGATGTTACGTTTCCCCAGTGTGCATCCGCTTCCCAGCTGAACGCCGTCGACAATGCAGGACTCCGGAGGTGTTCCGGAACAATGGACCGCAGCCCTGATCTGGAACGGATCCGAACAGACATGATCTCGCACAAATCGGCCGATCCGGTACCCGAGGACGATGTAGGGGCCGAGGTGACCGTGAAATGCCGCAAGATCCTCGATAGAGTACCTTTTATCGGCATTGAAATGGCGGCAGTGGGGATGGTTGTGCATAGCACCTGTTGATTTGGATATTATAAAAAATATAATCTTTGTTACCAGATGTGACAATTAAAAAAAGAAATATTACTAAAAATGTCGGGAAAATATATTTTTAATACTATATCTGCAAAAGCACATCTTCCCTGGAAAAGACAGCGATGCGGCAATCCGCCGACGAAATGCGTCTGTCTCCAGTGTGGCTGCCGGGCCGGCACGACTCCCGGGTGGCTGCGCTCCGTTTGCTTACGACCCTTCAGCTTCGCTGTCAACAATCGCGGAAATATTCACGTTTATGTCAGTCTGTTCGATTGAAAACGCCCTGCTCACCGAAGCGGTCCGGCGTCCGGCTTCTTCCATAGCGAGCACGATCACACGAACCGCATCCTCAAATCCTCCGTTCTTCCAGTTCTTCCTGATAATTTCGTTCGCGATCTTTTTCGTGATGTCATTTCCGAGGACGACGAAAGCGCTTCCCTCTTTCTTCTGCACGATCACCATGCGGCCTCCTTCGAAATCGGCGATTGCATACTGCCCGGCTACCGCGTAGATACGGCGGCGCGAAACCGTCCCTCTCTCGAATTTGGAGACCTCCCCGGTGAGGATGCCGTCATCCCGCCGTATAACCTTGCTCTTGTCATCGCGCACGGAGATCCGGACCCCGATCTCAGCGGCCCGTTTTTCGAGATCGGCGTCGGTGACAATGCGGCCGTCATAGAGCTCGGATTCCAGCTCCCGCCTCCGGGCTTCATCCCCCCGGAAGAGGATCTCACGCATGTCGCCGGCGACGGCCGCCCCGTTCTTTCCGACAAACGCCATCACGAGTGTCATGACCGCACATCCCCTGTCCCACAGGTCTGCCCCGCACCGGTTCTATCTCTCACGGCCTCGGGGCACAGGTTCGGCAGTGGCAGCCGGAAGAAGATACTGCTCATGACTTTGGTAAGAATTGATCAGCGAGGACCCGCGATGATCCGTCCCGGAATATGGCGATGACTGTTATCCGCTGCCGGGAGGTGTCTGAGAGAACCCCTTCTAATCTCACCCATTCATCAACCAGCGGATCCTGCATCGTAACGGTACGCGTTTCACCTCCATCGGGGGTGATGGTGATGTCCAGTGAAGTAACCTCTTCCGGCCCTATCTTTGGGATTCCCAGGATAGTTTTATCGCAGAATTTATCGTAATGTATTAAAATAAGCATATCCTGGCCATCTGATTTTACAACGCCCGAGTACACCACGCCGGGCACGCCGGAATTGATTTCTATGAATATGATAAACGCCATCGCCACACAGGCTACGATGACTGCACCGGCTACCAGATACCAGTATTTCTTCTCCATTGTGAGGAAATTTGAGAGCTTTGCCTTAATTATATATTCTGCTCAGAGCACCGTGCCTGCGGGACATACGAGCTCGCAGATCCTGCAGGGGACATGGGGACTTTTCTTCCCGCCGCCCTGTTTCCGGGCGGATTGCTCCTTTTCGGTGTTCAGGCGTGCCGCGCACCGTTCCCGGGAGTAGTGGCCCCCTGAAAATGCATGCTGGGGGCACTGTGCCTTGCAGGGGCGGTCGCATGTGTCGCAGAGAGGAGTTTCCTGCTTCTGCAGGGCGGGCGGTTCCGTATCGATATCGACCCATAACGCCCGGAACCTGACTCTCGGGCCGAAATCCGGTGTAATGACAAGATTATTTTCTCCGATGTATCCGATGCCCGCGAGAACAGCCGCATCCTTGAGATAAATGCCGCCGTCGGAAATCTGATAGGGGATTTCTGCTGCCGCGATGCCGAATTCCTCCTTCAGCCACACGATGAGTTCCCGTATGATCCTCCGGAGCATGCGATCTCCCGGCGTGCTTCGCCCCTCCTCCCACCAGTCCATCCCGGGCTTTTCCGGATCATGATACAGCCCGAGTACAACGATTGTACCCGAAAATGTCTGAAATCCCTGCGGCCCTGCCGCCTGGGCCGACGGGCAGTCGCGGAGGAGTTCCGCAGGAACATACCCTGCCACGCTCGCACCGCGCGTACGAGCTTTCTGTAACAGATATTTCATAATCTGCTGTTCGCCGGTCATGACTACCATGAGTAATTCCCGGGAGATATAAAAAGGCAATCCGAACGGGGATGCATTTATCTTCACGGGTGCCGACGGGGAGACGACGATACGGTGACATGCGATCTCATGCATGGATGTGATCCTCTATGGCAGCCATTGGAAAGGAATTTATGAAAAAGACAGAGTTTGAATATCTTGCCCCCTCCGACCAGATGCAGGGAGTTCCCCACCCCCTGCTGGAAGTGCCGTATGACTTCGGCGGTGCAATCGTTCCGCTCCCTCCCCCGTCCTCCATCACCGTTCATCCTCTCGACCTCCGCACGGCAATCGAGCAGCGGCGAAGTGTCCGGCAGTACGCGCAAGAACCCATCACTCTTGCGGAACTGGCATTTCTCCTCTGGTGCACACAGGGGGTGAAGGAGACGGTGCAGGGGCAGTTCACTTTCAGGACGGTGCCCTCGGCCGGAGCCCGGCATGCACTGGAGACCTATCTTCTGGCAAACAACGTTGAGGGCCTGAAACCCGGCATCTACCGGTACCTGGCGCTGGAACACCGGCTGGCCGAAATACCTGCCGATCCCGATGTTGCAGAGAAAATTGCGGCGGCGTGCGTGAACCAGCAGTTCATCAAAAACAACGGCGCCACTTTTTTCTGGACCGCGGCGGCGTACCGGATGACATGGCGGTACGGGGAGCGGGGATACCGGTATCTGCACATTGATGCGGGCCACGCCTGCCAGAACCTCTACCTCGCAGCCCCGGCTGTGGGGTGCGGTGTCTGCGCCGTCGGCGCATTTCATGATGCGGACATGAATGCGCTTCTCAGGCTCGACGGTGAAGAGCAGTTCCTTCTGTATCTTGCGGCGGTTGGAAAAACGGAATAATTTTTATGATTTTTCTCCGGGGCGGCCCCACACGCTGTTCCGTCGCCGGGAGGAGATATTCGGAACCCACCCGGCGGGGCTCTCCGGTTCCGAACGTCGGGCGGGTGAAAAAAATCAGATGTGATGCCTGCCCAGAAAGTACACGCCGACACAGATGACACATATCGAGACGGCCATTGCCAGCATGTCGATGGACGTCGAAAATTCCATCGAAAGAATCCTCTGGAAGAAGCTGACAATCAGGACCATGATGATAACCTTGATAATCTTGTTCTTGAGATCGTCGAGCGTGGAAACCTCAAGGATGTTGCTGAGCCCCTCATCCGACCGTGCGATATCAAGCTCGGAGATGAAGAGTTCGTAAATGCCGAAACTGAAGATCAGGAGCACGAGGCCGATCAGATAAAAATCGATTGCTCCGATAATCGTGATCAGGATGCTTTCATGCGTGAGGTGGCTCTCCCGGATAAGGAGGTATTCCCGGAGAATGTCAAATATTTCCAGTGATCCGGCAAAAAACAAAACGATTGCGCTTAATGCTCCGAAAATCACGCCCAAAAGGACGATATACCGTGAATTCCAGAGAACCCGTTCAAAAAGGGACTCGATCACCGTCTGATCCCGGCAGCCGCCGGCGGCGTCCTCTCTTTCAGGCGTTACCATACTGCTGTTCCCCCTCCCCGTATACAAATAACTGTGTCGGGCCGGTATTAACACCTATTCACCGGCCGCTGGTTACCGGGGGTACTCACTCTTCAAGGAGCTTTCGTTCGTCCGCCAGTACCTGCCGGATGGAAATATGCTGGGGGCAGAGATCCTCGCATATGCCACAGTCCCGACAGCGGGCTGCATCCCCGCCGGAACGCGAAAAAACGCGGTATACGAACCGTGCGGTCTCTCTGTCATCATACATATAGGCATCGTTATAGATGGCAAGACATGCCGGAATGTCAACACCCGAGGGGCATGGCATGCAATACCCGCATTGCGTGCAGGGGACTTTGGTCCTTTTCCGGTAGAGCGATCTGATCTCGTCATAAACAGCCAATTCCCGGTCCGTGAGCGTATTCGGGCGCCCGGAATCGGCGTAAAGGATGTTCTGGCGCACCTGTTCCTGCGTGCTCATACCGCTGAGGACAACGGTAACTTCCGGATGATCCCACACCCACCGGAGCCCCCATTCCGCCGCCGTCCCGTGAAATCCCGATTCGGACCGGATTCTGTCGGCCCCGGCAAGGGGCTTCGCGAGCAGTCCTCCCCTGAGCGGCTCCATCACGACAACGCCGAGTCCCTGTTCCGCCGCGTACCGGAGGCCGGCGGTCCCGGCCTGATACGCCGTATCCATAAAATTGAACTGGATCTGGCAGAATGTCCAGTCGTAGGAGTCGACGATTCTCCGGAATACACGCTCCGAATCATGGAATGAAAAACCGGCATGGCAAATCCTGCCGTCGTCAAGGGCGCAGTCCAGAAATTCCGTGACACCGAGATCCTGCATTTTTTCCCACAATCTCCGCCCGAGGCCGTGGAGCAGGTAGAAATCGATATGGTCTGTCCTGAGCCGTGCAAGCTGTTCATCGAGATACCGGTCCATATCCTCCCGCGATTCGATCTTCCAGACGGGGAGTTTTGTTGCGATGCTGACCCGTTCGCGATACCCCTCCCGGAGTGCCCTCCCGAGAAACGGTTCGCTCTCCCCGTTGTGGTAGGTATACCCCGTGTCGAAATAATTGACACCGTTGTCGATCGCATAACGCACCATGGAGGTCGCCGTTTCCTCATCGATGCGGCCGTCGGGCGTCTCCGGGAGCCGCATGCATCCGAATCCAAGAATGGATAGCATTCGGCCGGATTTTTTCAGTCTTCTTCGGAGCATCGGGATATCCCCGTCATTACCGTCCGGCGGTGCACCGCCGAAGGCAGACGCTCAGATACTTCATCTGGTTTGCTGCCGTGCAGGGGTTTCAGAGCAGCTGCCTGCCCGCTTCGTCGCCCGGCGCACAGGTAAACACACCGGTGATCTTCAGCACCACGAGTGATTTCGCGGGAAACCTCTCGGAGATTGCTTTTACCCGTGCCCGCATGGTCTCATAATCCGGGCCCGATGCGACGATGCTGGCATCACCTTTGATCTGGAGGCATCCGTTCGTCTCAGGGCCCCAGACATAGATGGCGGCACGCGGGTTTTCGATCATGTTGGCGAGGCTTTTTTTCATGTAATTGTCGGCAATCCAGATCGTCCGGTCATCAGCGAGCCAGACCGATTTCATCGGGGCGACGTTCGGCTCCCCGGCTCGTGATGCCGTCGCAAGCGGGTAGACGGAGGCCTTCTGAAACATCTCTTTCATCTCATCGGTGAGTTCAGCCATGAATGATCACCACAGCGATTGGAGCGCAGCATATATTATTCGCATGGTTCCATGTGCCGGTACTTTCGAATCATGGCAATCATTAGTAGTGCAGGACGCTAACAGGAATATCATGAGCACTCGTCTTCGGGGAGAACCGTCCGAGTCCTTTGTGAAGGATATGATGCTCCTGATGGCGGAGAATCTGACCCGGATTACCGGGTCCCTTGCCGGTGCCGGGATCGAGGCGTTCGTAACCGAAATTCTCCGGGCCCGCCGCGTTTTCACACTCGGTCTCGGGCGGTCGGGGCTTGTGGCAAGCGCATTTGCGATGAGGCTGATCCATCTGGGGATCCCCACCTTTGTTGTGGGTGAGAGCATTCTGCCCGATATCCGAAAATACGGTTTGGATGGTGACGTGGTGGTTGTCTTTTCCCGTTCCGGGGGAACAGGAATTGCAGCTGATTATGCGGCGGATGCGAAAAATACGGGCGGCGCCCGAATATGCCTGATCACGGGCAAGGCGGACTCTCCCGTCGGAGAGATTGCCGACTGCATCATTCACTTCCCGTGTGATCTGTTTCTCCGGCGGTGCGCAGACGAAGGCTGCACCCTTTTTGCACCTCTCGGCACTTTTTTTGAGACTGCCGCGTGGATATTTGCCGACGCCGTGGTGTCACAGCTGATGGAAGCAAAGGGTATTGATGCCGATGAAATGTGGGATATCCATGCGAACCTGATGGGACTGTATATGCTGCCCCGGAAATAGCAGGCGCCGCCGCCTCGTTATCGCATCCCGTCTCCGGACCCGGGCCGCCGCACCCCCGGAGTATAACGGAAAACAAGGATTTTTGTAAAAAGAAACCGGAAGGGATCGGGTATGAGAAACGCCTGCCCGGAAGAGGAGTGCCCCGGACCCGGGGAGGGTCCCTCCTTTTCCCGTGCAGGTTCTTCGCCATGACAGCGGGATACGGTGTTTTCGTGGATATTTCCCGAATTTTCGATTTCCCGTATCCCGCTGCCATGAATAGGTCGGGGGGCGGGCACAAGCACCCGTTTATTGCCTTCACCGGGACAGAAACCTGTTCCCTGTCAGGGCATGCCCGAGCCTGTGCAACCATCGCATCGCACGTCAGAATTTCTTCTTGGGCTGCGGCTGCTTCTGTTTTTTCTGCTGTTTTTCCTTTGTCTGTTCAACCATTGAATCCACCTCCCGCCTTAAATGGCTAAAGTGGATGTATCAGTGTTCAGGTCATAAACCTTTCCGGAGTATCTCAGAAAACACCGTTTTCCGTGTGTTTTAAGGCTGTATTCACGGCGTAATCCCTCCTCCCGCCCTGTCCCGCGCACCGGGGAGCGTGTCGGCGGAAAACGGACGGTGCTTCCGGCGGCGATTGTGGCTGCGGCACACCCGGACGGCATCACGGGGGACTGATCCGCCGTCACTCATCCTGAAACTTACATCTCTCCGCTATCCCACAAACTCCGGTTCGGCGGGATGCACATAAAAATGAAAATCGATCTGCACGGGTATGGTTCGGAAAAAAAGGAAGGATTATTTCATGGAATATTTCTCAATGAGTTCCTCCCAGTAGGGATCGTTCATCAGCTTTCCAAGTCCTTCGTTCAGTGAATTTAAGAGTTCCGTGTCCTCCTGTCTCACCGCGATGCCGAACTGTTCATTGGTCTCGACGAATCCGGCTTTGTTGATGTCCTTCCCTTCAATAATATCGTTCATCACCGTGCTGTCATACATAACCGCATCGATGCGTCCCGTCTCAAGATCGGTGACTGCAAGCGGCGTGTTATCATAGAGTTTGAGGTTCTCTTCGGGCATAACGCCCTTTTCAACGAGGTTATCTACAATCCACATCGCTGCGGTACAGCCGCGCTGGG
>LKUD01000076.1 GCA_001412355.1 Methanoculleus sp. SDB | reverse complement strand
AAAAACGGATGTTTTTTTATGAAAGATTGTTAAAGTCAAGTACATATTAAAATGCCAGTAGCATGTCTATGGGGTATATATGAACCGCACGATCTCGTTTTATACAATATTTTATGTCGGATCCCTCGTGTTCATGCGGGGCAGTGGGATTCTCGCGAAAATCCTGCTCGCTCGGTCAATAACGCCCTTTGAATACGGCCTCATTACTCTTATCGTGCTCTCGATTCCAGGCGCCCTGCAGATCGTCACGAATTTTTGTTTCTTTGATATTCTTGGGCATACGGCCGAAGGGAGAAAATATTTCAGTTTTTCCCTTCTCTATGGCGTGCTCTCGACCGCACTCATCGCCATGTTACTA
This sequence comes from Methanoculleus sp. SDB, assembly GCA_001412355.1. Classification (NCBI taxonomy): domain Archaea; kingdom Methanobacteriati; phylum Methanobacteriota; class Methanomicrobia; order Methanomicrobiales; family Methanomicrobiaceae; genus Methanoculleus; species Methanoculleus sp. SDB. The sequence continues at coordinate 15,277 of LKUD01000076.1, read as the reverse complement.
ATACTCGGATCGAATACATTTCTTGCGTTTCTCAACATCCCCTCCGGGCAGGGGAACCTCCTGATTGCCGTTCTGCTTGTGGTGCTTTTCTCCGTGACCCTCGGCGGTTTTATCATGGGCCTACTCCGGGGAAGGAAGAGTCATTCGATGGCCGCATCAGTATCCGTTGCACCGAGCGTGCTACGGCTGCTCTTCATTATCTGCGCTGTTTATCTCTTTGGGATTGCAGATTTTAATACCATTCTCTGGATTTTTGCACTACCGCCTCTGATCGTCCTTTTGGGAATTTTTACACTGAAATGGCGTGTCATCGTTGCATCCTTTCGGTCAGTGGCTGTGCCGAGAAAGGAAATTTTTCTCTTTGGCTTTACGGCTTTTATCATCAATGCATGGATGACACTCTCACAGCATCTTAACCGTATCGTAATAAGTCATGATCTCGGTGTGGTCTGGCAGGGGTACTTCGATGTGTCCTTAACCCTCGCTGCTATTATCACCTTCTTTACCTCGGCCCTCTATCTCGTCTCGATTCCGGAATCAACCGGTAATAACGATCGTTCAGCTCTCTTTACCAGCGAGGGCGGACTTGGGGATGTAGGTAGAATTCTGCTTTCCATGACGCTCTTTTTCGTCATTGTAATCTACTTTTATGCTTATCCGCTCATAGATCTGCTGTTTTCATCTGATTACGCCCCTGCCGGGGATTACCTCTTCATCATCACCGCAGGGTACGCACTGCTCTTCGTACAGCAGTATGTCGCCTATACAAGCCTCTCTCTTTCCAGTGACACCCCAGTCACATTCCTGCTCATCTCGATGGCGAGCATCATCGCGTTTCCGTTCTTTTCGCACGCCATGATTCTTGCGTTCGGATTTGGAGGTGCTTACGCGGCGTCGGCGCTGGTTATTCTCATTTACACCGCCTGTACGGTTTTCTGCATGCATGACAGAACCCCGCTCAGAATACTCACCGCCCGTTTTGACCGGCTGGTTCTTGCCTGCATCGGTGCGTTTACCATTATGATGGTGGCAGATTTACCTCTGTTTCCAGGCACTGCGGTTGGAGGTGCAGTGTTTTTAGTGCTTGTTGTGGGGCTTGGGTATCTCAATCCCACGGGGCTGCTCTATGCGGCAGGAAAGCGAAAGGCAGAATAGGGATAGGGTTATGCGTGTCCGGAAGACCTGAAGCCTCTAATGCCGTAATTCCGAAAAAATGCAGCAGAAGCCCTGCATTTCCTGAGAGCATCCGCCCGTGCTCTTTCTGCCCCGGGGCAAGCCAGGCAACTCTCGCTGCATCCGCCGCCGCCCTGACGGCAGGCGGTACGGAGAGCGAGATAAGAATGGATACATCCTCTAGCGCCGGGTCAAATTTTGTTGGATCAGGAAGGTGGGATAATCCTTGTCAGCAAGACAAATCTTATCTAGAGCAGCAGAAAATTTACATAGACGACACGATTCTCGGTAAAGCCAAACCTTTCGGTAGTTCCATGGAAAAAAGTAAATATATAGTCACTATCGCCACCGAGACCGAACGTAATGAATGGGATGCCATAGTCAGAGCTAATTCGCATGCTTCGCCGTTCCACCTCTGGGAGTGGATGCATGTGGATGCAGCATGGTCCGGTGCGCAGCTCTACCCTCTCATCGTTTCCGTGGGAACTACGATTGTCGGGCTCTATCCTGTTTTTATCATGAATCGATGGACCTTTCTCTGCGGTTTTTCACCACCGCCGGGAACAGCCACCCTGTACCTTGGGCCGGTGATTGCGGATTATGAAGGATTAAAGCAGAAAAAACGGGAAAGTCGGTATATCGGTGTGCAGAATGCTGTGGACCATTTTTTATTCACCCAGATGCACTGTCATTTTGTCCGGCTTTTTTCGCCTCCCGGGCTGGAAGACGCCCGCCCTTATCAGTGGGCGGGGTATAATGTAGATCCTCATTATACCTATCGCCTTGACCTTTCGAGCGGTGAGAAAGCTGTCTGGCAGCGCATTGACCGCCGGACACGTGACTCCATCAACCGTGCCGTCCGCAACGGTGTGGTCGTCACCGAAGGAGGCTACAATCAGTTCGAAGAGATCGTACGTTCCGTCCGAAAATCCCTCATCCGGCAGGGAACTGTCCGCGTCACCGATGAAGGCTATTATCGTGACTTATATGCGGCGTTCAGTTCAGGGATGATACGGATATTTTCCGCCGAATATCAGGGTGAACAAATTGGCGGAATGATTGCCCTGCACTTCGGGGGGAGACTATACCAGTGGATCGGGCTGCAAAAATCAGATTTTAAAAGTATTTCACCCAACGACCTCGTCAGCTGGGAGGCAATCCGATGGGCATGCCGGAAAGGTTGCTCCACAATCGAAATAATGGACGGTGGAGACAACCAACGTCTGCGTTTTTTTAAATCGAAATATAACCCGGATTTGCATATCTGGTTTTCTGCCGTCCGGTATTCTTCGCCGGTCTACCAGATAATAAAAACTATCTATGACTGCCTTATCTGATCATTCTGCGCTTGTGCCAACCATAGCGCATCTGTAATCATTACGTTCATCCTGGAATACGACGGGCCTTTTGCCGTTCTTGCCTTCGCCCGGTCACTCGGGTTACTGATGGTGCCCGCTACGGTCGTGTGCGGTTATATTGGATCACTTGTCTGCTCTTCACAGTGATGCGGGGTTCCGGTGGTTGCCCCGCCCTTCCCGATACTTTTACGGTATTCGGCTGCAATGTCATCTTTAACGATAAACAGGCCTGAATGACATTTCTCACTACAGTGCAACGATGCCGGGTATGTTTTCGATTTGCGTGATCCGTGCCCGTTTTCTTTCAATGATGGCGCAGTATATTCAAGGAAATGCCAGACCTGACCTGAGGTGGAAAGTATGGGACTCGAACTGAAGGTAGCGACTGAGCGGGATCGTGCGACATGGGATGCTGCAGTCAGTACTGATCCGGGAGGATCTCTATTTCACACGTGGGCATGGCTGACTACAACGGCGGCATTTTCTGTAAAACGGATTCTCGGTCGTGCCTGTCACGCGGAGCTGTATCCGTTGATGGTCTACCGTGGGGAAGAACTCGTCGCCCTGTATCCGGTCTTTGTCTACCGCCATCCCCTCCTCACTACCTCTATCTCGGGATCGTATGCTGACCAGATGATGTACCTCGGTCCAATCACCCCGACTGCGCGGCTGATGCGGAACCGGAAACGCGAAAGCCTCGGATTCGAACTGCAAAATCTCTTTGATGCCTATTTACAGGAAACGCTTCACTGCCGGTGCATTGTTGTTCGGCGCACTCCCTGGTCATCTGCTGATTCCCGTCCATGGCTCCGGAAGGGCTACGACGCAACCCCGGCCCATACCTATGTCTTTGATCTTGATAGAGGCAGTGCAGTAATATTTGAGGGATTTCACAAGGAAATCCGCCAGAACATACGAAAACTAGAGAAAAGAGGTTTGGATGTGGATAATGGGGATATCAGGGACTTCGCCGTCATCCACAGGCAGCTCATGGAACGCGGCAGGATGGGGGTTCAATTCTCGTTTTTTGAAACATTGAGCCATGTTCTTTCTCCGGAACAGTTGCAATTTCTGGTTCTTAAGGATGGAGGTAAAACGGTTGGAGGAGTGTCACTCCTCAATTGGCAGGGGCGGATGCATATCTGGGTCGGGTTCCCTGCCGTTCAGGGTTCCTACCGGGCAAACGACCTTTTAATGTGGCGGTGTATCGAACGAGCGATAGAAATAGGATGCAGTCTCGTCGAAAATATGGGCGCTGACGATGAAGCAACACTCCTGTTTAAGAAACGGTTCAACCCCCGACTTGTGCCCTATATGACATACCGGTGGGAGGCACCCGCCTTTCGCTTTGGCAGATCCGCGGCACGCTTTCTGCGGGAGGTACGGGGATGAGCGTAGGAGCACACAGCACGGCACATGGTGGCATGCTAAGCATGCTAAAGAGCTGCTCTACAGCCATTCTTACCTGCGGCTGGAGACTATGCGGAATGCATTGGATATTCATTTTGCATGCCCTGAATGCGAAACCGGCGCAGCAGATGTGCCGGATGAAAGTGTTCTGGCACTATACTCCGGACAGGTCTCACTCAATGAGTCTATGGGGGCCTGTAATGCTAGTTCCTGATATTCTGGAGGGGTATATTTACTCATGCTTCTTCTATGCTCTCGTCATTGCCGCTTGGGAAACCGGGAGGCATGAGACAACATATTAATCCTTTTTTTAACAACAACGATGTATCTCGGAGAAAATATTTTCATCCATTCCTCAATCCGTCCCGTTTGCAAAGGTATGTCGGGAAAGGGTGTACATCACAGACCAGATTTTCCTGACAGATCCTGATTTAGAGAAGCTGCTTGAATCAACGGCACATCAGAGAATCTACGAAACCAACGCGGTGTGGTTGCGGTTTCGTTTTCGCTGCAGATTCATCGGATGTTATCCGGCGGGCTGAAGGATGCCTTCGGTATCGGGGATCCTGAAGAATACTGGACGTCACGGGTCGGGCAGGGCACGCGACGGTGATAAAGAGAGCTTTTTTGTGCCGGGTGCACAACATGTTCCAGAGCCATGTCGCGTTTCGTGAAGAATGTGCTGAAACTGGTTTCCGGAAGCATGATCGCCCAGATTATCGGCATTCTTCTCATTCCCATCATCACCCGCCTCTACGCTCCCGATGATTTCGGTATTTCCCAGCTCTTCCTCTCCATCGTCGGCATCGCAGCGGTATTCTCCTGCCTTTCCTACCCTCAGGCGATCATGCTTCCGGAGAAAGATGAGGACGGCGCTCATCTCCTTATGCTCTCAATCGCCCTGCTGGGTGTCTTCTGCATATTCATGGCGGTCATTGCTCTCGTTGCCGCCGAACCCGCAGGTAGGCTGCTTAACGCACCAGCTATATCACAATACCTGATCCTTGTTCCGCTCGCCGTATTCCTCTCCGCAGGTTCGTTGGTGGTGAATTTCTGGCTTTCCCGGCGCCAGAAATTTGGAAAAGTTGCGGTTTCACGGGTTTCCGGCTCCTTTACCGGAAAAGCCGTGCAGATTGCGATGGGTGCCACACCTTCCCCGCTGGGCTTGATCACCGGGTCCATGGCAAACAACCTGATTGCCGATCTCGCTATGCTAAAAGCCATAACCGTCGACGCCGGTCTCTTCGCCCGCACCACCTCCGCGGGAATGATGCAGGTTGCTTTCCGGTACAAAAAGTTCCCTCTACTCTTGACCTGGTCGTCCGCTGCCGATGTCATCTCGACGCAGCTTCCGCCGTTTTTACTGGTCTTTTATTTTTCGCCCACGATTGTAGGTTACTATGCGCTGGCAACCCAGATCGTGCAGATCCCCATGAAGCTTATCGGAGGTGCGATCTCGCAGGTGTTTTACCAGAAGGCCTGCCATGATAAAAATACCACCGGTAGCGTCCGGCGCGTGGTGCAGGAGATGAATCTGCGACTCATCTCCGTCGGCGCTTTTCCCGTGCTTGTGCTGATGGTCGCAGGCGGGGATCTTTTTGGATTTTTCCTCGGTGGCGACTGGTATATAGCTGGAGTGTATGCGACTATCCTCGCACCATGGATTTTTGTCGCGTTCATCTCCATACCTCTTCAGAGTATCTATATGGTACTAGAGCGGCAGGGGACGAATCTTTTTTTCAATATTACCTTTCTAGCCTCACGGTTTGCCGTCCTCATCATAGGCGGGCTATCCGGAGATCCAATCATTGCGCTGGTGCTGTTTTCAGCAACAGGAACTCTGTTCTGGGGTGGGATGAACCTGAATATCCTCAGGATTGCTGATGTACCGTACCGCGATGCCCTGCTGGGCGTTCTGACCCATGTGGGGCTTGCATGTTGTATGCTGGTCCCCCTCATCCTTGCACGGTGGGCCGAATACGATGTCCCGGTTTTGATTGTCTGCATCGCGGTAGCGGGCATTCCGTACTACGGGTGGGTCCTCTCTCGGGATATATACCTGAAAACCGCATTAAGCAGCCTGCTGCGCGGATTCTGGTTTTTCCACCGGAGATGACGTTAGTGGCCGCCGTCTTTCGCCGTGCTGTTCTTCATTCCGGAGCTGACTTTTAAGCGTGGGGTATGCTGTACTAGCGTTCTATCGGAGGGAATTATCCTAGACCGGCATGGAACTGGCTCTATTGCGACTATCCACCAGTTCGCGGAATTTATCTCGCTCTCCTCCTCGTCGAAGACGGCAATAGTACAGACGGCGCATCGCCAGGGCCGCTGCTCACGCACCATATACTTGTAGATTCTGGCCAAGAGAGGAATTTTCATATAAGGACATCAGAGGGAGTGCAATGTATTAAGCCGCGATTTTCTTCCCTATACCGGTTAAAAAGTATATATGGTCGTTTCGTGTTATCTGTATAGCATCTTCCTGCAATGTCGCAGAAACCATCAGCCTTATGGCATCGTGGGCACATCATCATGTCAGGAGCGTGCCGTGGATGGAAAGTGAAGGGGGGCCGGTCGAGGAAATTGCGGCAACATCACTCCGGGCGATTATGCACACCGACTTCGAGCGGGTGCATCCGGACACGTCGCTGGCCGATATTTACCGACTGTTCGCGGTCCGGGGCCGGAGCGACGTGATCGTGATCGATGATGACGGGCATTTTGTGGGCATGATCACGGAACTCGATCTGCTCTCGGCCGTCAGTCCCGGCGTCGGCGTGCGGAGCCGCCGCAAACTCGGGTGCGTCGAATGCATGATCCGGAGCAGGGCCACACGGGCGGGCGAGATCATGACCCGCGGCCATATCACCCTCCCCGATACCGTATCGATTGAGAGGGCGATGGTGTCCATGGAAAAGAACCGCCATCCCGACGTGGTCGTGCTCGACGAGGCCGGGGTGGCGGTCGGCGTGGTCGAGATGTGCGACATCATTGCGTATTTCATCGAAAAAGGGGTGATTTAAGACAGTTTTCTGTCCGTGACGGGAGAGGTGGCAGCTTAGCTAGTCGTGTGGAAAAGCCGCACTCAAGGGTGATAAGCAGAGTAAACCCGGTATTTCCGGATGGATCACGTCCTCGTTGCCGGTCAGGGTTGAAGCGTGATGACGGAAGGCCGGGTTTCCGTGCCCACTTACCAAAAAGAAATTAATTATTCTTTTCGCGCAACCACCGCGAAGAGCAGAGCACCGATGATAAACACCGGAATTGCGAGCGTCGGGAATTCGGGAACGGGGATGTCCCCGACGGTGACGGTAACCGGGTTGCTTTCAGCATCGACGGGATTTCCTCCATCAGAGCCGGTCGCAGTTGCGATGTTGGTCGTTGTTGCGTCGATAGTGGTCGTAGCGGTATAGATCCAGACCTCTCCGGGCTCCAGTACGCCGATCACCACATCATCACCACTGTCCGGGCCTGCAATAACGCCGAGTTTATCGTCCGTAAGCACAACATCGGAGATATCCTTAAAGCCGGTGTTTTTCACCTCGAAGGTATAGGTGACACTGTCTCCGGCTGAGATCGTTGTTTTGTCGGCGGATTTCACCACCTCGAATGTCGCGGGAATTTCAATGGTTTTTTCGAGAGTGAGCAATGCCCATGGTGTCGTCAGATAGGTATTGCCATAGTTGTCGTTCGGCCAGTTGCCGGCGGCATACTGCTTGCTGACAATCTCTCCGGCCATATCACCATACCAGTCATAATTCGGATCGCCTCCGATGTCCAGCGTTTCGATGCCGAAGGCTTCGAGCCCTTTCATGATGCAGAACGTTGTCTGGTAGTCGATATTTCCGTGGGGGGTATAGTGCCATCCGCGATCCCAGGAGTTGTAGTTCCAGTTCGTCTGGATGTATGTAAGTGCATCCTTCACCCGCTGTGTTCCAACCGTGTCGCCGACCATGGCGCACTGGAAGAGCAGGTTGCCGGTCTTGAGCATGTCAACCCCGGAGGTTGAAGACGTATACCCTGATCCTCCAAAACGCCAGTCGGCCACAGAACATTGGATATAATCAATCCACCTGTCCAGTTTTGTCAGGGTTGTCGCGGGGACCGCCACGCCGAAATTGTTCTTGGCGTATGTCAGTCCGAGGGTAGCCCACCCGGATACCGAGTTGTCTGCACTCGTATATCCCAGATAATACCTCCACCCTCCTTCATAGGTCCCGGTCTGCAGCTGGGCTCTCACGAGATAGTCGGCGGCGTTTTCCACGACCTGCAGATACGTCAGCGTACCCCCTGCCCCATCAGAAACGCCGCTGTCCAGTTCAGGATGTAAGCTGGCGCTGATTGCCATGATTGCAATCCCTGTCTCGTAGCATTGCGTAGAGTAATAGATCGAACCCTGATGCGTTCCCCCTGTCTGTACTCGCGTAAACAGGTAGGCAAGCCCTTTTTTCACCTGATCCGAGTACACATAGTCCGCGGATAGAGGGTCAATTCCCTGTTCCCAGGCATACTCCTCCAGTTTCAGGACGCAAAGGCCTGTCGTACCAACTAAATTGCTACTCCCCCAGTAGCCGGCGGCATTCTGGTTGGCTGCAATCCATGCCACCCCTTTGTCAATTGAAGCCTTTATCTCGGCATCGGTTACCGCTTGGACCGGGGAGATGGCAAGGAGAATCACCATTACCGCACCGAGAATCAAAAGCCATTTCTTGTTGCTATTCACCGAAATCACCTTTACTATATCTGGCTTGGTGTTCCGATTAGCGATCTGCGTCATTGAGTCAGAAACAGAATTACTGGATTGGTAAACCGAACCAGATATTTTTCAGTCCCCTGATAGTAATATAATGATATGCCATGCAATTCACATTGCATTACCGTTAATCGTTAATTCTCACGATGCCCGTTTCTCCAGCAGGTATATTCCTCTCGTATATCATTCGTTTCGTGGAAATTTTTCAGAAGGATCTCTCCTGTGACTGCTTCCGGAAAAAAAGGAGATTTGCTAATCTTTTCGTATCGCACCGACCGCGAGGAGCAGGGCCGCGATGAAGAGTACCGGAACCGCCAGCGTCGGGAATTCGGGGGAGGGGATCCCTTCGACGGTGATACTGTCGGGAGCGATGAGATTGCCTGTATCATTGCCGGTCGAACCGGCAATACAAAGCACGAGTGCCACACCGATAATCAAGAGCTGTTTTATTGTGATGTTCACTCAAATCACCAATCACTGCATCCGGCCGCGGCGGTTCCGACTGGCGGAGGATGTGCTGATTGCTCACCGGACATTTATCAATATTTTTACGGATGATATAATGATATGCCATGCAATGATGGCAGGGCCACCGTTAATCGCTTATTTTCACGATGTTCCGTGCTGTTTCGGTGATGATCCTCTCGTGTATCATTCCGCGGGAGGGAGTGTTTCTGAAGCATTTCTCCATGCGAATCCCCGCGTGAGCAGGAGCGGCGTTGTCACGATGGAGACGATTACCATCACCGTTACCGCCGAATAGAGATCGGCGGTGATGATGCCGATCGCAAGGGAGATCTTGGCAACGACGAGCGCGATCTCACCGCGGGGGCACATGCCGAGACCGACAAGCAGGGCATCCTTCCTCCCGAGGAAGGCGGCCGAGCCGATAAAGCCGCCGATCAGTTTTCCGAGCACGGCAAGCACGACGATGATCACGATAAGGATCAGCGTCATGGATGATTCGAGGGCAGCTTTCGAAAAACTGAAGAGAAGCCCGATGGACGCAAAAAAGATGGTCACGAAGAACCCGAACCCGAAATCCATGAGGCTGTCAAGAAGCGTGCGGTCGACGCGGATCTGGTCGCCGAGGATAAGCCCGGCGATGAACGCTCCGATGGCATAGTGGAGTCCCGCCAGATGGGAGAGATACGCCGCAAGCAGTGCGATGAGCAGTGCGATGGAGTAGATCATCTCGTGCGTCTCGGTTTTTCTGGCAAGAGCAAAGAGCCGCACCATGATCCGCCGTCCGAGAGTCGCGAAGACGAGAAGGAAGAGTCCGCCGAGCGCAAGGGACGTGAGGGCGGAGGCGAAGGCCGTGCCGGCCGGCAGGGTGAGGGCTGTGAGGCCGGCGAGAAGAATGATCCCGATCAAGTCATCCAGCACCGCCGCGGAGACGATGGTGGTGCCGACCGGTGTCGTGAGCTGTTTCAGGTCGATGAGAGAGCGGATCGAGATGCCGATGGAGGTGATCGAGAGCGTGATGGCCAGAAACAGCGATTCGGTCGTGGGAAAGCCGAGAGCGTAGCCCGCAGCCAGCCCGAAGGCGAACGGTACGGCGACGCCCGCCGCCGCCGTCGCAGCGGCTACCGTCCTGGCCCTGATCAACTGGGCGAGGTTGAGTTCCACCCCTGAGATGAAGAGAAGGGCAATAATGCCGATATCGGAGAAGATCTCCATGGTCGAGTCCATGGCAACGACACCGAAGAGTGCGGGCCCGAGCACGATGCCGGCGGCAATCTCCCCGATCATCGAGGGATACCCGAGCCGTTCGACAATTTCGCCAAAGAGTTTCGCGGTGGCGAGCAGGACGATGATCGCGGGGAGAAACTCCATCGGGGAGAGGTGGGTGCCCTCTGGATAAAAACGTGCGGGGTGGTGCTCATATAGGACGGTTGCGCACATATGTACGAATGACGGGGTCATGCGGGGGCCATGATGACGGATAACGGAAACCTCAAACAGCTCTACGATTCGCTTCGTTCAGCGGAAGACGCCCCTCCGCGCTTTCCGCAGGCGGATACTGCCCCGCTTTCCGCCGGAACGGCGGCGGAAGCGCTTCGCGAAGGGCGGTGTGCACTTGTCCCCGACTGGATCGTCCGGTTCGTTGCCGCGGTTGCCGGGGACGGGCCGCACTCCCGGATCCTCGATCCCGTGGCGGGGACGGGGTCGCTCATCGCCCCGCTTGCCGCACGGCTGGCTCCCGGACGTGCCATTGCCCTCTGCGGATCGGAAGGGGAGCGGGAGCTGGCATCCACCCTGAATCCCGATGCGGCGGTCGAATGGCAGGCCGGACCGTCCCTGCCGAAGGGTTCCTTCGACTGTATCGTGTGCTGTTTGCCTGCCGATGAGCCCGGCGCTCTCTTTCCGGGGGGGACCGTATGGCGTCTTCTCGCGTCGTACACTCCCCTGCTTGCCCGGCGAGGGCGTGTATGCGCACTGATCCCGTGCGATCCCGGGATGCCCGGCATCGGCCGGGCACTGGAAAAAGGATTTACGGACGCCGGGCTGTCCGTCGCCACGGTGCTTGGCTGTGCCGGGGGGGTGCTGGCTATTGCCGGAAAGGAGGAGCCCCCCCGGATCTTCGTGGCACGGCTCATCCCCGATCAGGGGCACCTCGATATCCTGAGAAAAAACATCGAGCTCCGCCGCCGGGGCAAGGTGCCTGAGCTCGGGGTTCTCGAAGTGCCGGGATCGTTTTCATCGGTTGCAGAGACGCTCCTCCTCGCCGATATCGGCTGGCTCGCGGCGGACGCGGGTCTCTCTCCCGTGCCTCTGGGAACGATTGCCGCCCGGATCGATGAGGGGTGGGACCGGGTGCCGGACGAGAGTGCCGCAAACATTCTCTTCGTCTCCCCGAAGTGTACCGCGTCGACGTCCCGTCCCGAGTCCCTTGCCGGCGGGGGTGTTCGGCTCCTCCTTATCCCCGAACAGGCGTCGGCTGCCTACCTTGCCCGCCATTTCACGACCCGTCTCGGGAAATGCGAACGCGAGCTTGCCCGGGTCCGCGCCCGCGCGAAGGGGCTGGCGGAAGCACTCCGCACCATTCCCGTCTGCCTTCCCCCGCGGCCCGTCCAGAATACGGTGCTCGCCGTACAGTCGTCCCTCTCCCACATGGCCGGGCGGATCGACGGGCTCGAACGGGAGCTCTGGGACCACCCGTTTGCCGGTGACGCAATCCGCGGCCGGGTGGAGTCGCTCTCGCCCGGCGCGACGATTGAGGCCTGGATTGAATCGCTCCCATTCCCTCTCGCCTCCATTCTCTGGGCATACCGGGCTGAACAGGACACCTCCGCACGGGTGGACCATCTCTTCCATTTTTTCGAAGCGCTTGCAGAGTTTCATGCCGTCATTATGGCAAGCGCCCTCGCACCGCTCTGTGCCGGCAGAGAATCCGGCCTTCTGGACGATGACCCGTATTTCCGTGATTCGTACCGGTATGCCACGTTCAGGGCGTGGATCGTGCTCGCCCGGCGGCTCGCCCGGAGCACACGATCCCTCCTCGGCACCCCGGCCCGCCGGGACGAGTGCGTTCGTCTGTACCGGGGGGCGGATCGCCGTTTTCTTGCCATGCTCACCAGCCGGCGGCTGTTTGCGGTCCTCGACCGGGTTGCCGACGAACGGAATTCCTGGAAGGCGCACGGCGGGATTCTCGGCCCGGAGGAAGCGGAAAACCTGCTTGCCGAACTGGAGGCGTCACTCGCCGATATCCGGCGGACGATCGGCACCCTCTATGCGGGAGCCGTGCTCCTCGCACCCGGCACGGGGGAGTATCACGAGGGGATCTTCACCTACGAGGCGGATGCGCTAACCGGCTCGCAGCTGGTATTCCGGGAAGTCCGGGTGGAGACCACGATCCCGATGGACACGGCCCGCCTCTACCTCCTGTTTGCCGGGCGCATGGCGCCGCTGGAGCTTCTCCCGCTCGTCATGCTTGCGGAGAGCCCGTGCTCGACGATCCGGTCGTTCTATTTCTACAACCGGCTGGAAAAGGAGGGCGTGCGCTGGGTCTGCTACCATCCCGGCGGCGACGCTGAGCTCGTGACGGAAGACGGCGCTGTGGAGGAGACGCTCCGTGCACTCGGCCTGATGCCGGGTTCTCCGGAGGAATCCCCGTGAAGCAGTACCTGCTTTCCGAATCCCAGCCCTTCGACCTCGACAGCACGCTTGCGTGCGGCCAGGCATTCCGGTGGGAGTGCAGGGACGGCTGGTGGCAGGGCGTGGTCGGCACACACTGGGTGCGCATCAGGCAGGACGGGAACTGCCTGCGGTACGAGGGTATCTCCGAATCCTTTCTGGTGCGTTATTTCGGGCTGGATCTCGATCTCGATGCAATCCTTGCCTCTATTAACCGCGATCCCGTCATCGACCGGGCCATCCGGCAGTACAGGGGCCTTCGCATCCTCCGGCAGGATCCGTGGGAATGCCTCCTCTCGTTCATCTGCGCCCAGAACGCACATATTCCCTTTATTACCAGGATGATTACGGCTCTTGCCGAAACATTCGGCGATCCCGTGGACGCACCGTGGGGGGACGCCCACGCCCTCCCCGGTGCGGCTACTCTTGCGGCATGTGAGCCTGACGCGCTCACCTGCTGCCGACTCGGGTACCGGGCACGCTACATTCATGCGGCAGCCCGGCGGGCAGCAGATCACCCCGACTGGGCAGCCCGGGTGCGGGCACGTCCTCAGGAGAGTGGGCGGCAGGAGCTGATGTGTTTCTGCGGTGTCGGCCCGAAGGTGGCTGACTGCATTCTCCTCTTCGCGTTCTCAAAATGGGAAGCATTTCCCGTCGATGTCTGGATACGGCGGATTATGAGCCGGGAATATCTTCCGGAAGAATATCCCCAAAAAGTATTGGGGTGTCGTGAATATGATAAAATCCGCCGCTTTGCACAGGATTATTTCGGTGCATATGCAGGCTATGCGCAGGAGTATCTCTTTGTTCAGAGTAGGAGCTATCGTTCAGAGGTGAAAAAAAGGAAAAAAAAATGATATTTTGTTTTTCAGGGTTATTTCCGCTTGACGAGGAAGATCATTCCCAGCAGACCAATGAGTGATGCGATCGGGACTGCCAGCGTCGGGAACTCGGGAGACGGGATTGCATCTTTGACAAGCGTTTCGCAGGTCTTCGTTGTCGGTGCGGTCTGATCGCTGTCAATGGTGATGAAATTGGTAATCACCGTTCCGACTGGTGTGGCAGGTTTAACCGTCACGACAAGCGCGGCACTCCCGGTCTCGCCGGAGGTGAGCGTCCCAATTGTCCATGTCACTGTGTGAGTGACGCCATCATAGACGCCTCCTGAGACCCAGTCAACTTCGGCCGGGAGTGTATCCACAATTACTACGTTATCTACGGCGGTCGGATTTGTGTTCTCCCAGCTGATCCCGTAATTAATTGTTCCGCCCGGCAGTACCGGGTCGGGGCTGTCCGCCTTTACGAGGTTGAGCGGATTGTAGGAGATGTCCTTGCCCGGAATGCAGAGATCTGTTGGGCGAGTGAAGTGCCCCTCGGTTGCGGATTCAGTGTCAATCTGGGTCAGGGAGGAATCATATGCCATGAGGTTTGGTGAAGTGCCGGTATGCATATCTCCTGTCGTGATGTAGAGGATGCCGGTCAAAGGATCAACTTCGAGCCCTACTACTTCGTCACTTGAATCCGGTATGATGGATGTCTCCGTACCGGTATTGAGGTTGTACTGGATCAAACGGTGGTGTTCCGCTCCCGCGTTGCCGGCATAGAGATAGCCGTTCTTAAGGTCAAGGGCTATTCCCATTGCCGAGTACTGGAGTGTGATGTCACCTGCAGGTGACCAATCGCTCGTTTTGTATTTTTTAACTACAAGGTTGTTGTTCGCCACATACAGAATACCCGCGGTCTCGTCAACGGCAAGACCCCACCCGGCCGCGCCGGAAAGCGTCTTGTAGGTTCCGCCATCGAGCGACAGGGTCTTTGTCACGGGGTCATACGTATAGACATAGAACTTGTTTGAGCTCCGTTGGATTGTATACACCTTCTGTTTACTCTGGTCAACGACAACCCCGGCAAGATTACTTGCTCCGGGTGCTGCAGTTTGGCCAAGTCCCACCATCGTGGTTGCGTCGACGATTTCGATGACAGAGCTTGATTCATAGGTAATGAACAAAACTCCGGAATCTGTGTCGATGGCAATCCCGTTCGGGCCTAAATTGTGTTGATCCACATTTGTGGTGGTCTGATAGGTAAATGTCCCGTCGGGATTAAGGTTGTAGGAAAGAATCGGTGCATTTGCCGCGTTAATTGCTCCAATTACATACATGGATTTTGCCGCTGCCGGTGCTGCGATGATAAGCATAAGCGCCATGGCAACGATAAGAATCACTTTCATTTTTCTGATATGTCATACCTCCTGCTGTTTGATGTAAGGTACAGGCCGTTGGTCTTCTCTGAAATTGCTGATTGTTCAGATAGAGTGAAACTGCCAGAAAACCTTATTCGAGGGGTGTGACGAGTACTATTATAATAGAATGCAAGGCATTTGAGATAGCGATACTAAACATCACTATTGATGATCTTTTTTTTAAAACATGGTATTTGAGGAATA
>LKUD01000075.1 GCA_001412355.1 Methanoculleus sp. SDB | reverse complement strand
TACTGAGATACGAGAGTTCTCGGGAACCACGGTGAGCTGCTATTACTCATCCATCTTTTCCGATGATTTTGTATAATAATAATCCACGAGCGGATGCTCTTTTCTATTATTTCGAAGGAGAATTTTTCGACAGATATGTTTAGTATGCCACCCGGATTTCGGCTCACTGGTTGAAGGGCATGAGTACCATCCGGAGCGAGAGATCCTCCGGATACAGCTTTTCAGAGGGCAATTGCCGGGAACCGGGCACCCCGGAGTGGCTGCCGAATCCGGATAGCAACGAAACGTTTCATTCCGGGATACTGGTATCCTGCACGTTCCCGTTTCCGATCTCAAATTCAAGCATGCTGACCGTTCGGGCGCTGCCGTACCGCAGTTTCTCAATCCTGAACTCGGCCGAAACCTGATGAACTCCGGGGGGAAGAGCGCCCAGATGCACTTCATGCTCACCGACGTCGGGAATATATTCAACAGCCTTTCCACCGTACGATACCGTGCAGATGCCACCGCGGAACGGCTTGTGGACAGCCAGGTCAATAATGATGATTACATCCGACGGATCAGCACCATCAGCGATCCTGAGCCGTATCTCCGGTTTCGCGTTGGTCCGAATCCAGTCTCCTGCAATTCCTCCACAGATCAGGATGAAAAGGAGGAGCGTAAGTATGTAGATGACATCGTTTTTTACGGTAGGCTGCAGATCGAGAAAATTCGGGATGCCGTCGCCGTCGCCGTCCTCCGCAAAACGACCAGCCCGCAGGGCTGCCTCATACGATTCCGTGTAATTCTCCTGGGCGAGATACCGTTTTGCCGCTTCAAGCTCGGCAATGGCCCGTGACTGGTCATAGTTGCTGTTTGCTGCAATCTTTGCTTCGGCTGCGGCAATCGCACCCTCTGCGAGTGGTGTGAGGGTAACGGAGAGAGAGACTGTTTCATATCCGAGACGGACGGGGAACGTCGAGTCTTCAAAGCCATATGCCCGGATCGTGACAGTGTGCTCTCCCTGGGAAACCAGCCCGGTAAAGGGTGTCATTCCGGAAAGCACGCCGTCAATATAGACATCGGACGGGGACGGGTTACTGCTTACAATAATAGTCCCGTCCTTTCCAACGAGTTCCAGGGTGAGATACTGCGTTGTCCCGGCAGAGATATCCACCGTACCCACCCAGTCCTTAAATCCCTCCATCGTGAGTGTAAGATTGTGCACGCCGGGCTCGATACCATCGATCACCCGGTTCGAGAGACCGCGGTCGATTCCGTCGAAGTAAATCACAGCCCCTTCGGGCTGTGTCTTTATCGAGAGGGATCCGGTTGTTGGAACAAGCTCGAAATTATGGTGAAACGACGTACTCATTCCATCCGTCACATAAAGTGAAGCGGATTTATCGGCATATCCTTCAAGACTGACCCGGATGGTATGCAGCCCGGCCGGAATATTAGGCACTGCCGTGTTTGTCTTACCGTAATATGCATCATCAAGGTAGATGTCAGCTCCGGTCGGTAATGTTGAAACGATGATAGTGCCAACTGCAGGCACGAATTCATGGTAAACATATGTTGTATCACCGCTTTCTACGCCAATGACCTGCTCGAAGTCGCGGTACCCCGTCAGAGTGAGCCGTATAGTATGAATGCCGGGATAAACATTGAGTATAAAGCCGTTTGTTTTTTTGTCCTGCAGGACATCGTTGAGATAAATTGATGCACCCGGAGGATCTGATGAAACAGCGATCTCACCGAGTTTGATCTCCTCATCCTGTGCTCCCGCAGGGATGATGATCGCGACGAGGACGAGTGCGGTAAAAAAAAGCGCACGCCACGCGGACGATTTCAGCGTGCCACGGATAGCCTTCTTCTTCATCAACAATCCTCCACAGCATCCGATGTGTCTCGGCACCTTCAGGGTGAAGATGTCATCATGGGTATGGTAAATACGCCGTAGAGACCGCCCTGCCCGACAGATGCCTCAACCGTATTGTTTACCGTCAGATCCGTTTCCATTCGCTCCCATTCACCACCAATACGGACATTTCTGGCAATGACAAGCATTTCGGTCGCATTTAGCTCAGGAGGCAGGAGAATCGAGAGCCGTGCAGGCGGGTTGAAGAGGACAGTGTCCGGTGTGATGCGATAGAATAATCCGACCGGTTTCCAGCCCTCGTTTACGATAAAGTCCTGTGGAGGAACAACGGCCTCAATGGACGGGGCGACTCCGTCATTTCCTGAAATCCCGCCTGCAGGTGCCACAACATCCGCCATCCCGTCCCCGGATGCGATGAGAAGTGGTTCGTCATTCCCGTTTGTTCCCGGTACCGTTCCCGGGGATGGGAGAATCCCGAGCAGAACAACAGCACTCAGGATCAGAGCAGCCAATAACAATGCAGCAACGATTACAGCAGGCCATCGGGTACCTCGCCGGACAGGGATTTCACCGCTCCAGCCTGCATGATTGGCAATGTCCTGCCTCCTGTCGGGCGGAGGAGTGAGGATGTCGGAAATCGCCCTCCATTTTTCAGGGGCGCCGGGCGTCCGGTTCAGCACATCGCGAAATATCTGTTGTTCTGAGGAATTCAACCTTTCGAGTGATTTTTTTACAGCAGAACGGCTGAAATTACGACTTTTCATATATTGTTCAAATAACTTTGCCTGACGCTGTTGTAGTACGGATTCAATTGCATCGGTTACCTCCACATCGACGGGAACTTCGCCTGATGCAACGAGCTGGAGATAACGTTTTTTCAGGTCCTTATCCCGGGTCCTCTTATAGATGGCATTCGCAATCGTGCGTGAGAGATCGTGTTTCGAGTGCAGATTCGTGAGCGTGGGATCAGAAAGTGCTGATGCGAACTCCCGGTAAAGCTCCGAATCCCCTGCCTGAACAATACGCCGGGTGTCAAGTTCGATGTCGACAGCAGGAATGTTCGGGGGTTTGTCGGGGAGAATCGAGAGGTTTGCTTCAAAGGTCTTCTTCGAGCAGGCGAAGGTGTACCCGAGCCGGAGTACCGGGATAAGCACCTCGATCACGGAAGATACAAGCATCACTGAAGCCTGCAGATCACGCGATGTACAATACGCCTTCTGGGTTGCGATGAGTTTCCCGGCAACGAACGTACTGATCCGCTCTGCCGCCGTTGATCCGGCGGCAGGTATCAGGGGTCTTTGTGCCCTCACCGTCTGCAGGAGTTCCTCATCATTGCCGATATTGAGGATGCTGTACTCTGCATGTTCGAGTGCATCCACGGCTTCCCTGTAGAAACTCACGATAATACGGCCCGTATCAGCGCCATATCGCAGAGGTGCGGCCCGAATGAGAACAATAACGGTGTCGGGCCTCCGTCCGGTTCTCTGCACATTGACGGCAGTGCCGAAGATGGCCTCATCGCCCCGGAATTGAACATAAAGCGTGACATTGCTTTCCGCAAGACGCCGTGCAATCTCCCGATATCCATGTAGCATTCCGCTGACCAGATCCCCGTCGGTGTTATAAATTCCGAGAGACACGTTCCTGCCGTTATTCACCTTTTTTTCTTCCGGCATGCATGTATCACCTCTGGCATCACATCAAAACCCGAATTTAAAAATCTCACCGAAGCGCCATGGCGCAAGCTGGCGGGGGGAGACTTCATCTTCATTCCCCTCCTCTCCCGACAAGGGTTCGGTCGTGGCGTCCACGCTCACGGCGACAAAAGTAAATGACAGGTCATTCATGATATTGACGAGGTTCTTAAAAACGAGAATCCGGTCGAGAATAGTGAAAATTTTTTCTTCGAGCTGCTCTGCATCCCGGGACCTGTCCTGAATCTCCGAGAGTTTCGTCGCACCCTTCGAGCGGATGAAGTCCCGAATTTCAGGATGCATACGGGTCACGATATCGGTTTTCGTTACCGTCAGAGCGTATTTTTTATTGCCGCCAAAGAGGCGGAACATCCTCCCGCCCTCGAGATCGATCAGCGTTTTAACATATTCTCCGAATTCCCGTGTCAGTTTCCCGGTTCCTTCACGGGTTTTGACAATCTTTTCACCGTCGATGAGGAATATCACTTTCCCGGCACGCTGCAGACGGCTGTATACGGTCGTAATAATCAGCGATCGGGTAATATCGATGTCGGTCAGTTTGTCCGCATAGTTATGGTTTATTTCCTGCAGGAATTCGATCGTTCCGATGCGCTTCTTAAGTTCGCGAAACGGCACCCCGAACTCTGTGCTGAGGTGGTGGAGGGATGCGAGATAATTCGCCTCGTTGAGCTGATCGTAGTATTCACCGGCATAATCCACGATCGTCCACGTCACGGGTAATATCCCGAATTTCTTTCCGATAAGTTCGTACATCCCCATGTGATAGTTGAATGTTCTCGAAACGACTTTTTTTTCCTCGATATTTGCATCGAGATTCGCAAGTTTGAGATTAATCACATCCTCCTGGTCGCCGGAGAGGATCACCTCTTTATAGCGCCCCGAGTACTTCTTCGTGATGTGACTGTAAAGGCCGAGAAAAAAATATGTTTTTCCTGACTCTCGTGGCCCGAAAATAAAGATGTCAGATGCTTTCACGCCGACAATTGAATAGAGGAGCATGAAATAAAATACCCCGGTGATAAAGATTCCCACACCGTAAAAGAATATATTCTGCGCTGATAGTTCGCTGATTCCTTCTGCCGACGACACTGAGCTGCCGGTGAGCGTAAATCCGTATACCAGGTACAGTACAATAATGAGAAAAGATAGCGTGAGAAGACCCTTTGCCGTCACTGCGAGCAGATCGAAACGATTTCGAAGAACCGACGACACAATGAGAAGTGCACCCGCAAAGAATCCGAAATACAATGCCTCCGGGACGATACGGTCTTGTGCAACGAAGTAATATGCAATATATATGAGTGCGATGGCAAAGAGCGTCCCGTTGATGCGTGAATCCTCGGAAAAAATCATCCCGATAGCAATCAGGATGAACATTCCGAGAAGGATATCGATGAGGGCGGTCAGCCAGTAGGGAGCGGCCATATACCAGTAGATTTCAAAAAGGCTCACGAATAAAAATGCCACGATTAACCCGGCAAATATCGATCCGACAAGAAAAAATTGTCGTCTTATATTGTTAATACGCATTGGTTTCCTACTCCCCGCCCGGCTTCAGCGCCTCGCGGATATCCTTGATATCATACAAAGCGAGGATCTGATCCCGTGCCTCCTGAATTTCTGCTTCGGTACCGCTTTCCTTGTTTGCGATGGCAGCACCATCCTTCAGAAGGAGGGTTTTTTTGCGGACGATGTACTTGCCTTCCTGGAGAAACAGGGCGTGATGGAGGAGATTTTCGGATTTCTTTTCATACTTTTCCCAGTAACCGCCGCCGGTGGTCATCGGTGAGATATTGTCGAGGAAACTTGCCGCAGCATAGAATGTCAGGGATACCTCCCATGGTTTCGTATAGTTATGGGCTGTTATCTTCGCATTCGTATTCGAATCCAGATCAAGGCTGCTCATGATCTGCCTGCGGAAATTATCATTATTGTTGGAAACCAGATCAGAGAGCCATTTGGATGTTGATGAAACAACAAGCGCGGCCTTTTCGAAATTCCATCGCTCGGTGCCACCCGGCCCGTAGCTGATCGAGAAGTTTGTCACTCCAAGTTTCCTGACGTCGATAAGATCCTTGTATTTCCAGTTGACAATCTTGAAAAGCTTCTCGATCTCCTTCTTTCCTTCACCATCCCGATCGAGAACGTCCATCTGCGCACCGTCACTGATAAGCGAGAGGACGTTCGGATTAATCTCCCCGAAGCGTGTATGGTAGAGACCCTCTACCGTCTGGTTTCCTCTTTTCCGGCGTTCGTCGATGGAGATGTAACTATCTTCATATTTCTGAAGATGCGCGCTGAATGATTTACGTGCCTCGAATGTTTCATCCGCAAGCTTGTCGGTGCGCCTGATGAAATCGATCTTCTGCTGGCGGTCTTTCTGGGACTGAATAATCGTGTCAATCTCACCCTCTGTCCGGCCTATCTTCTCCGAATAACCGTCGCGCTCTTCAAGCACGTCCATCATGGCATCTTTGAGATTTTTAATGATGTTTCCGGTGTCCCCGACGGCAAAGGCGGCATACATACGTTCCTGATCGCCATATTCGAGATTGAATTCGGCCATAAGAGACGTAATGACGTCGCGCTCGCGTGCATGCAGCTGCTCGTCCATATCCTTCGAAACAAAGTGATCAGACACGACGACTTCGAAGGGATCATGAATGGAAATCTTGTCGTAGCGCATCTCGGCTATCCTGCGGATGCGATCCTCCTTGGCGTTCCTCTCCGAATGCAGCATCTCATGGTCGAGATCACGGCCAAGCAGTTTGTCGACCAAACCCATTTTGCTCGCTATTTCGAGAAGATAGCTATAATAGTCGTAGAGCACGACGGATTCGGTGAGATCCTTCAGATATCCCAGATCCTCACCCGATTTTGTCGCGAGCGAATCGATGAGTTCCTGGACATCTGCGATGCCCATCTTGGAGAGCCATTCCTGCCGCTTATACATCTTGGGCTTCTTGGATTTCGTCTGGGAGATCTCATCTTTACCCTGGAAAATAATCTTCTGGAATGCTTCGAGGAATTTTCGTTCGAGAGACTCGATCGTCGTGATATCGGTTTTTTTGGCGACATAGGTATTTATCGGATCAATCAGCGAGTTGCACTCGGACTTCACCCGGGACTGAACACTCTCGCGTTCCTTCTTCTGCCTGTCGATCTCTTCGCGCTTTCGCTGCAGCTTCTGGTCTGCTTCAAGCATCTCGTTGTTCAGCACCGACAACCGTGCGGTCAACTCTCCCATCACCGGACCGAAATCCGTTTCGCCACGGGCGATTTTAAGCAGTGTAAGCCGTGCCGCCTGCTCCTTCACGCGTAGAATCGTCCGCTGGATCAAAACGAGTTCCTGCAAGTGCGAGAGAGCGTCGGTAAGATGCGTATAGAGATTTTTATCACTCTCGTTTTCGAGTTTTTTGGACTCGGTTCTGCCTCCTCCCTGCAGGTATTTCACAAGTTTTGAGATATAATCGAGGAGACGGTCGTACGTGTCGATATTATCAATATCGCGCTGATCCTCAAGGAAATTGTTGTTGATGTAGGAGATGATCTCTTCGGACGTATTGTAATTGAGATCACGCGCAATTTCATTTTTCCAGGTCTTTTCAAGCCTTTTTAACTCGCGTTTGATAATATTGATGTCGTCGCGTGTGATCTCGATCTCATCAGGGTCGCCCAGCTGGGAGGAGAAGGTCGATTCCGCCCCATCCAGAAATTCCTTCACCTCGTCGAGATACTTCCGCCGGTCAGCAGAAAAGCTGCCGAGTTCCCTGATGACGTTTTCGAATTCTGTCTTCAGGCCGATTAGCTCTTCCACCGGATATTCAATGATATGCGAATCTGAAAAGATGAACCCTGAATACTCCTTTTTCGCATCTGCTATTGCGGAGATGTCGGCCGTTGGCAGGTAAAGGGAATTTATGAGCATATACGGAAACGCCTGATCGAATTCCCGGACCTCTTTGATCCGGTCTCCACCGTCAACATATCCCGTCGGAGAGAGAGAGGAGAGGATGATGTAGTTGAAGAGTTTTTCCTCTTTTAAGTTGAGATATTCCATCTCGGTAAGAGCGACAGCGGCATTGAGCTGCTCTTTTTCCCCTTCACCGACAGCAGGCAGCACCGCGAACAGCCAGATCTTCGTTTCCTCACCCCGGAGCCCCTTGATATACCGGGCCAGATCGATGAACATTCCGGAACCCGTTCCTCCGCCCAGACCCACCACGATGGCGATGGGGCCGTGTCCCTGAAATGAGGGGAAGGTATCTCCTCCCTGCGTAATGGCCTTGTAAAAAATTGCCTTGGAAATTGCCCGCCTGCGGTGTACACCGCCACCGAAATCGTCGGTAATATTCCGGTCAATCTTTTTCAGATCGGCGTACTCGAATCCTGCGTCCGGATCATTCATCCACCAGATATTAACGAGTGGTTCGGCCTTGCGGCTTTTCACCTGTTCGAGCACCTGCCTCCCCGTAAGTGAGGAGACGCGTTCGACATTGGCAAGATCGGGAAGATAATGGTACTGCATTCTGACACTGCCGCCCATTCCCTCCGCACTCTTCAGTATGTCAGACACTCCTGAGTTGACGTCCTGCATTCTGGCAATGTCTTCCTGTCTCTGGTTGGAGTCGGTATCCATCGTGTATATTCTCAGCCGCTTGCCTTCCAGCAGATAATGCCGGAGAAACCACTCGTGATCTGCAAGATGGGACACAAGTTTCTTTCCGCATCCGCCGATTGCCACGACAGTCAGTTCATCCGGCATCTGAAAAGCCCGTCCGCGGTCCATGTCTCCGTTGGCCATAGTTTACTCCCCCTTAATATCCCTCTTTTTTCTTTCAAGCACGATTCCACGCCGCTGGCCGATAAAGAAAACCGCACCTGCAACAATCACGATAGCAATCCCGAAGAGCCAGAGCGGTATTGTGGCCGGGCGTGGCGTCTCTGCATAACTGAGAAGCTGGTACGCCTCCTGCGTCAGACCCTTGGTGTAGAATTCCTGTATAATCGGGCGAAGCCGGGAATCATCAATCGCATTCAGTCTTTCCTTGAACTGTTCCTCTTCGGGAATGACGATGTCGAATGTCTTGGTGACTGCGGTACCAACAGGGAATCCATTTTCGTCGAGGGCCTGTATCCGGTAGTAGGTAAATCCGGTACGGCGAACAGGGCGTTTTGTCAGGACTATTCCCTCAAACTGCAGTAGTTCCGTAATAACCGGTGTCTTTCCCGAAGCGGTGACGAGCACGGGTTGTGTCCACTCGTCGAGGATGGTAAGCACAACCCGTTGTTCCTTCAATGTATCCTCTCCACCGGCAATATCCCACATCTCACTCGTCGATATATTCCAGAGTGCATATTCCCGATATGTGGTAAGATCGCTCTCAAGTTCGAGAAACGCCGCCTGTTTCGGCAGATCGCTCACGTCAATCGAAAACGTGACAGATGCATCCTCCAGCTGTGATTCGTCGAGCACTCCTTCCCGGAGATCTACGTTGACAGCCGTGGCGCATGTTGGCAGAATGCACAGTAAAATGAGAATGACAACGATATCGCGATACAGATCTCTCGCTGATCCCATAAACGTTGTATACGTCATCCAATAATTAAGTATTATGCATTGAGAGGGGACAATTTCGTTAAATCGGTTTCCTGACAACGCATATCGCCTCTACGGTGAAGATGACCGCTGTGTAAACGGAGGTGCCGATGTACATGCCGCCCGTGCGCTCTCAGGCACCCTGAAGGTCGAGATCAGCAAATGGATTGTACCCGGTGATGATTCAATCGCACACCTTTTATGCCAAAAAACCAACCATATATAGGAGCCAAGGTGGCGGAGCGGCCACGCGGTCGCCTGCAGAGCGACTACACTCCGGTTCAAATCCGGACCTTGGCTTT
>LKUD01000074.1 GCA_001412355.1 Methanoculleus sp. SDB | reverse complement strand
GTATGTGTTTAGCACCTACAAAAATGATGCGAATTGACGAGAATCCACCTCGACCAGAAGAGATATATAATTCATCATTAATATCTTCTTATTGGGAGTATGCACGAAGAAGATATTATCAAGCAACTTAAAGATGAGATGGAACGATTAAAACGCGAGAATGAGTTGCTTAAAGATCAGATCGCTAAACTTGAAGCCCGACTAGCTAAATATGAGAATGCCCATACTCCACCGAGCTTAAGACGTGGTCGCAAGCGCAAAAAAGAGTATAACGAAGGGGATAAAGGGAAACCAGGGCAAAAAGTGGGTCATAAAGGAGTATCAAGACCTCTTGCAAGTCCGGATAAACAGGTTGAAGTCACCGCAGATCGATGCCCAGACTGTGGAACTAAGCTTGGCGATCCAGTAAGAATAGAGTCGAAGATTATCGAGGAGATTCCTGAACCTCTGCCGATCATCGTTACCGAATTCAAGATTGCGCATTATACATGTCCCTCCTGTCACAAGGAATTTACAGCCAGCGATCCCGCTATTCCTGTAGAAGGCAGATTCGGAAACAACGTAATTACGCAGACGACGTTACTGAAATACGAGGATCGACTACCTCACAGAAAAATCCAAAATGCGTTAAAACGACTGCATGGACTGACCATTTGTCCAGCTACCATCCTCGACCTTACCCGCAGAGCAGCTGATGCGGTACAACCTCAGTATGATGCGATTCAAGACAGGGTTCGCGATGCTCCCATTCTGTACGTGGATGAAACGTCAATCCATGTCCAGGGAAAGAAACAGTGGATCTGGGCATTTACAACACCATCAGAAACGTTTGTTGTGATAAGGAAGAGCCGCGGGACTAAAGTCCTGAAGGAAGTTCTGACAAAAAGATTCAAGGGCATCATAGTGTGCGATGGCTGGAAGCCGTATGCTAAATTCACAAAACGATTACAGCGATGTTGGGCACACCTACTCCGAGAATCGAAGGATCTTGCTGATAAGATCGAGGAGGCAGTTCCTTTACATCAAGCCCTTAAGGATCTCTACGAAGAACTGACTATAGCTATCGAAAACGATCCCCCACCTGAAGTTCGGATGGAATTATGGAACACAGCTCGAGCAAAACTCAAGCAGTGGGTCATGAAAGAATATACAAGTGTGAAAGTGAAAAAGCTTGTTGGCAAGATTACTAACGGCTTCGATTACTGGTTCACGTTTCTCATCCATCCTGCGGTAGAGCCAAC
>LKUD01000073.1 GCA_001412355.1 Methanoculleus sp. SDB | reverse complement strand
AAGGCGACGTCATAACCAGCTAGACCACGAGCCCTCTTCGTTGTGACGCTTTATACTGTGGTTTTCCAATCTATAAAAAAAATTCCTTTTGCTCCGGTGAAAAACGGACCTGCCACCGGTTTACCCCATCACTGCGGAATGCAGGGGATTGACCGGAAGCCTGCTTCAGATATGGGCATATTTTGCGGTGAAAACCCCCTCAAACGTCCGGATTTCCTCCATGGCTTCTGCCGGTACCTCGCTGTCGACATTCAGGACCATAATGGCCTCCTGCCCCGGCTGGTTCCTCCCTACCTGCATTCCGGCAATATTGATGTTATATCGGCCGAGGGTTGTGGCAAACCGCCCGATCACACCGGGGACATCATGGTGGCGGGATATGACGACATGGCCGCCAGGTGTCATATCTGTCATATAATCCCCGATTTTTACGATTCTGAGTTTATTCGGCCCGCTGACGTTCCCGCTTACGGTCTCGGTCATCGTGTCGGTCGTGACCGTAATCGTTACGAGACTGGTGAACCCGAGCGACTCGCCGGTGATTGATTCGCTTACTTTGATGCCCCGTTCCCGGGCAATGAATTCCGCATTGACGATGTTTACCGGTGCCTGCAGGATCGGATCGAGAAGCCCTTTGAGCGCAATGCGGGTGATGTATTTTATATTTTGTCCGAAGTCTGCTGCCTTTCCACCATATTCGATATCAACCGCTTTCAACCTCCCCTCTGCAAGCTGTATCAGGAGTTTTCCCATTTTTCCGGCGAGTGTTGCATAGGGTTCGATACGCTCCTGCAATTCGACGGGTATCATCGGTGCATTCACAACAAATTTTGCAGATCCGCCTTTCAGCACTTCAATGCACTGTTTAGCAACCGAAACCGCAACATTCTGTTGCGCTTCAACCGTACTTGCACCGAGGTGAGGTGTAACGACAACCTGCTCGAGCGTTAAAAGGGGAGAGCCGTGCGGCGGTTCCTCCTCAAAGACATCCAGTGCGGCACCGGCGACTTTACCTGCCTTTATGGCATCGTACAGGGCTGCTTCATCGATGATGCCGCCGCGTGCGCAGTTGATGATCCGCACACCATCTTTCATGGCGGCAATCGTCTTTGCATTGATGAGATGTCGTGTCTCTTTTACGAGCGGAGTGTGCACCGTGATGAAATCTGCAGCCGGGAAGAGCTCATCGAGGGAAACAACCTCTGCTCCGAGTTGTCTTGCCTTCTCAATATTGATATAGGGATCGTAGGCGATTACCTTCATGTCCAGCGCGAGGGCGCGGCGGGCGAGTTCCTGGCCGATACGCCCGAAACCAACAACACCAAGGGTTTTTTCGTTTAATTCAACACCCATGAATCCCGAACGCTTCCACTCTCCCCGCTTCAGCGATGCGTTCGCCCGAGGAATGTTCCGTGCAAGTGATGCCATCATGGCAAGCGTATGCTCGCACGCGGCAAGTGTATTGCCGGAGGGTGCATTTGCGACAATGATACCCCGGCGGGTTGCGGCATCCAGATCGATATTATCGACTCCCGCACCGGCGCGGCCGATGAATTTCATATTATTCGCGGCTTCGATGACCCCGGCAGTCACCTGCGTTCCGCTCCGGACAAGCAGAGCGTCATAATTTCCGATAATTGCGATCAGTTCATCTTCCGTGAGATTCGTCTTTACGTCGACGTCGCAGAATCCCCGGAGAATCTCAATGCCTTCCTCTGCCAGTTCATCACTGACAAGAACTCGATAACTCACTGGTACACCCCATATTCAATCCGCGTGATCCCTATTCATGGTTTGTGTTTTACGGAAAATAAATAGGGTAATAAGTCAAAGGGTTGATTAAATAGGTGGTGCGACCAAATGACCGAAGTGCCCAATATTCTCTGGCTCGAAGAGATAAAAAAAGATGATATTTCATCCGTTGGTGGAAAAGGGGCTTCACTGGGTGAAATGGCCTCGATTGGATTGCCCGTACCCGGTGCATTTGTTGTGACTGCACAGGCTTTTCGCCGTTTTCTCATCGAGACCGGTATTGAAGAGCGGTTGTTTCAGGGGCTCTTAAATCTTGATGTGGAAGATCCCGATAAACTTGAAAAGGCAGCATATGAGGCGAAAAAACTTGTTTTAAGTGTTAAAATGCCTCAGGCTATAGAAAAGGATATTATCGCTGCATACAGGAAAATGGGCAAATCCCTTGTGGTTGCAGTCCGTTCAAGTGCAACCGCCGAAGATCTTCCCGATGCGAGTTTTGCCGGTCAGCAGGATACCTTCCTCAATATTAAAGGCACTAAAGCCCTTATTGAAGCCGTCCACAAATGCTGGGCGTCCCTCTACGGTGCACGAGCAATCTATTACCGTGCAAAGCAGGGCTTCGAAGATCGCAATGTCGATATCGCCGTTGTGGTTCAGCAGCTCGTCCGATCGGAAAAGGCGGGAGTAATGTTCAGTTCTCACCCCGTTACCGGTGAATCCACGACGATTATCGAAGGTTCCTGGGGTCTTGGCGAGGCAGTCGTCTCCGGCAGCGTATCACCTGACAAGTATGTCTTCGATCACCGGACGGGGCGTGTTGTGGACCGGTACATTGCAAATAAACTGATCGAAATTCTTCCCGAGGGGGACCATGGAACAAAAGAGGTTCCGGTACCTGCAGAACGACAGGATATCCCGGTCCTTTCCGATACGGAGATTGCCGAACTTGCCCGTTTCGGGAGTGTCGCCGAGAGCCACTACGATGTACCCCAGGATGTTGAATGGAGTATCGTGGGCGACACGATCTATATTCTGCAGTCGCGACCGATCACAACGATTGTCGGTGCAAAAAACACCATGGCAAAGGCGGATATCCGGGGTGGCATTCTCATTGAGGGGCAGGGTGCATCCCCCGGTATTGCGACCGGAAAAGTCGTGATAGTACGAACCATGAAGGATGCGGCGCAGGTCCGTGAAGGCGATATTCTGGTCGCGAAGATGACGAATCCTGACATGGTGCCTGCAATGCGGAAGGTCGCTGCGATCATCACTGATGAGGGCGGTATGACCTGCCACGCCGCTATCGTCAGCCGTGAACTGGGTACCCCTGCCGTCGTCGGAACGAAGAAAGCCACGATATCCCTGAAACAGGGGCAGGTGGTTACCGTCGACGGTGAAAAAGGCCTGATTTATGAAGGCGCCGTTGTGAAGGAAGCCACTGCCGCGCCGCAGGGAGTGTCGGTATCGGCAGCGCCGCTCATCACGGCGACGAGCATCAAAGTCAACGTCTCACTGCCTGAGGCGGCGGCACGCGCAGCGGCAACCGGTGCCGACGGCGTAGGTCTGCTCCGCATTGAACACCTCATCCTCGGAATGAATAAAACTCCGGGCTGGTTCATCAAAAACGGGCTCGAAATAGAATTCATCGAAGAACTCTACACGGGCATTAAAACGGTGCTTGACGCCTTCCCCGGCAAACCCGTATGGGTACGCACGCTGGATGCACCTACCGATGAATTCCGGAATATGGAAGGCGGTGAGGATGAACCCGAGGAGCATAATCCGATGCTGGGGTGGCGTGGCATCCGCAGGGATATCCGGAGCCCCGAACAGTTCCAGCTTCAGATAGAGGCATTCAAGCGGCTCTGGAAAGAAGGGTACGACAACCTCGGCCTGATGTTTCCGCTCGTCAGCCATCCTGATGAGTTTATCCTTGCCCGCGAGATGATTCGCTCCTGGGGTGTCGATGTCGGGAACACGGCACTCGGCATCATGATCGAGATTCCATCAAGCGCGATTATGATCGAGGACTTCTGCCGGGCAGGCATTTCGTTCGCGTCCTTCGGAACCAATGATCTCATCCAGTATACTCTGGCGATTGACCGAAATAACCAGAATATTACAGAAATGTACAATCCGCGTCATCCGGCCGTCCTGAAGCTCATCGACGATGCGATTGCAGTCTGCCGGGATTACGGTGTCGAATGTTCGATCTGCGGTCAGGCAGGTTCCGATCCGTCGATGGTGGAGTGGCTGATCGAACACGGCATCTCCAGCGTCTCCGCGAATATCGATGCGGTTGGAAAAATCCGTGAAACTGCGGCACGAACTGAAAAACGCATCATCCTTGATTTTACGAGAACTCACAATGCGTGAACACGGCTGTTCCGAAGAATCCCTGTTTTCCTTTCTTTCGATGAAGAAAAAAGAGGACAGGGGATATGATCATGTCCTCAGTTCGATGTGCAGCATCCCGCATCCGATTGCGGCGAAAGCCCATGTAATGTTCCTTGAGACAAATCTCGGCGATCCCGGTCTTTTCTGTGGCACTGCCGCTCTTGAGGAGCTGCTAATTGGACGTCTCGGAGCCCTGTTTCATCATCCCAAAGCCACAGGCTACGCCACGTCGGGGGGGACAGAGTCGAACATCCAGGCGCTCAGGATTGCAAAACGGTACGCAAATGTTCATGCTCCGAACGTTATCATCCCGGAATCCGCACATTTTTCATTTGAAAAGGCGTGCGATATGCTATCGGTGGAGATGCGGACTGTCCCCTGCGATGAAACGTACCGCATGGATTTCGACATCGCACAGGAACTGATAGATCAGAATACTGTCTGCATTGTCGGGATTGCCGGTACGACGGAATACGGAATGGTCGATCCCATCGCAGGGCTTTCGGACATTGCTGTCGACCGTGAGATATTCCTGCATGTCGATGCAGCCTTCGGGGGGCTTGTGCTGCCGTTTCTCGAAAATCCTCATCCCTTTGATTTTGCACTTCCCGGTGTCGCAAGCATTTCCGTGGATCCCCATAAAATGGGACTCTCCACAATACCTGCAGGGTGCCTGCTGACCCGCGATAATGCCACCCTCCATCTGCTGAATGTGGATACGCCATACCTCACCGTCAGGAATGCGTGTACGCTCAGCGGCACCCGTTCCGGAGCCCCGGTGGCAAGCGCCGTCGCAGTGCTCGAGTACCTCGGGCGTGAAGGCATGCGTTCAATTGTTGCGGGGTGCATGAAAAATACCCGGCGTCTGATCGAGGGGATGGAGTCCTGGGGCTATCCTGTCGCTGCGTATCCCGACGTCAACGTCGCCGCCTTCGACTGTCCGGAAACACCTCCGGGATGGCTCGTGTCCCGTACCCGGCACGGGCACATGCGCATCGTCTGCATGCCGCATGTGCACCGGGACGTAATCGAGGAATTTTTAGAGGATATAGGTGAATTTGCATGCTCAAAAAATTAATAAAATCACTTGAAACATGTCCGATTGTAAAACGGGGTGAATATAACTATTTCATCCACCCGATTACGGACGGCGTCCCCCTTGTCGAGCCCGCTCTCCTTCGCGAGGTGGCGGCATCATTTATCAGAATGCTGGATCTTGAAGGAGTAGACAAAATCGTCGTGGCGGAAGCCATGGGCATACATATCGGGGTTGCCCTGTCTCTTGTTACCGATATCCCCATCACGATTGTCCGGAAACGCCCGTATCAGCTGCCCGGAGAAGTCCCCATTCACCAGAGTACGGGCTACTCGAAGGGCGAACTGTATCTTAACGGAGTAGAATCCGGTGACTGTGTTGTCGTTATTGACGATGTGATCTCCACCGGGGGAACCGTGCGGTCGGTTCTTGAGGCCCTCGAGACGAAAGGGGCGAGGGTTGCCGATGTCTGTGTTGTCATCAAACGCGGCGACCCGTCGCTGGGACGGCCCTATAAATATCTGGTTGAGATCGAAGTAACCGGTGCCGGCGTGCATGTCAGGAATACCGCTTTCTGATGTAATCGGGCGGCTCCGTCAGCAGGGTGCGCGTCGGGTCGCACTCCAGTTTCCCGACGGGCTCCGGCGGCGGGCATGTGATGTGGCGCGGGATCTGAAGGATGCGGGGTTTGAAGTCATCATCAGCGGTGATCCCTGTTACGGTGCGTGTGATCTTGCTGTCGAGACCGAAGAGATGGCAGATGTCCTGATTCACTTCGGACACGCACCTGTCGACGACCGCCCCGGGGTTATATACGAGTACGTGCCCTTCACCTTCGATCCGGCCGTTCTCGCGGAAGCGGTGCCCCTTTTTACCGGAACGTGCGTGGGTCTTGTAACGACTATCCAGCACGCCCACCTTGTTGATGAGATGGCAGCCTTTCTGGCAACCCGCGGAATCGAATGCCGCGTGGGCGGCCCCGGACTCCGCACGCCAATGCGCGGTCAAATTCTCGGCTGTTCCTTCGCTGCGGCACGCCAGACCGGTGCTCCGGAAATCCTCTATGTCGGTACGGGGATGTTTCATCCGCTCGGCGTTCAGCTGGCCACCGGTGTGCGGGTTATCGCACTCGATCCCTTTACGGGGCATGCGAGTGTCGTTGATGCGGAGCGGCTGTTGCGGAAGCGGTTTGCACGAATCGAAAAGGCCCGTGATGCAGAGACCGTCGGGATCCTCGTCAGCCTTAAAAGCGGTCAGCAGCGCATTGATCTTGCACGGAGACTCGAGTCTCTCTCACCCCGGGCTTTTCTCATAACACTGCGTGAAATCACGCCGGATGCCCTCCAGAATCTTGGCTGCACATGCTATGTCAACACTGCCTGCCCCCGGATTGCATATGATGACCAGATCCGATTTCCCGCCCCGGTGCTGAGCCCGCCGGAGTACGAGATCGCGTGCGGTGTTCGTTCCTGGGATGATTACCTGATTGACGAGATGTCCTGACATGAAACTGCGGCACCTTGAAATGGCTCTTGAACGGTGTGCGGGGTTTACCCAGCCGCGTGCACAGCTTGAGCAGTACGGCACTCCAGCGGTCATTGCGGCACGTCTTCTCTATCATGCACACCTGAAGGGAGATATCGGGGGAAAGCGTGTGCTCGATCTCGGCTGCGGAACCGGAATTCTCGCATGCGGCGCATCGCTCCTCGGTGCCGCCGAGGTTGCAGGCGTAGACATCGATTCCGCCGCCATCAGTACAGCCCGGAAGAACGCCGTACTTCTCGGCGCAGACGTGACATTTATTGCCGGAGACATCGGTGATGACACGCTCTTTCCGTTTTTCTGCCCATGTAATACCGTTGTCATGAACCCCCCTTTCGGCGCCCAGAAACGGCATGCCGATCGCCCTTTCATCGATCGTGCACTTGCATGCGCACACGTCGTGTACGGCATATTCAACGCGGGCACCCGGCCGTTCCTTGAGGCTTACATCCGGGGGCGTGCCTCGGTTGATGAAGCCATTGCATGTTCATTCCCCATGAAGCGAAGTTTTGTACATCATACGCGCGACCGGATGGAAATTCCGGTTGAAATCGTCCGTATCATTAACGAGCGACGGTGAAATCATGACATCGCTACGCCCCATACTCGGCCTGTCCTTTGCACATCTGGTGACGGATCTTTATACGCCTGTTATTCCTGCGATCCTTCCGCTTCTCATCCTGCAGAATGGATTTTCCTATGTGATGGCCGGTCTCTTCATCACGGTGTTTCAGTTGACCTCGTCCTTTGTTCAGCCTCTCACCGGATGGCTCTATGATACACGCGGAACAGCGGTGAATGTGAGCGTAAGCATTCTTCTAAGCGCGGTCTGTATCTCATCGATCGGGCTCCTGAGTGATTACCGGGCCATTCTTCTGTGCGCTGCTCTCGGAGGGCTCGGCCACGCATTGTTCCATCCCGCCGCGCTCGGGACTGTGAGTAAACTGGTGGAAGATCAGAGCCGGGGGCGCCTCACGTCATACTTTGTGGTTGGCGGCAATTTCGGGTTTGCCGTGGGGCCGGTCGTTGCCGGTGCGCTTGTCGGATTATTTGGCCTGCAGGGCATCTGCCTCCTTGTTATTCCGGGTCTGATCACTGCTGCAGCCCTCAGGCTGTTCCTTCCCCAGCCCACATGGACGCCGCGGGACGAAACCGGTGCCGGATCAGTTTTAAAAAGCTCTTCGGTCAGGTCTGCCATTGTGCTTGTCGTTGCCGGCTCCGCGTTCCGATCCTGGGCAATCTTCGGATCGATTGCATTCCTCCCTACACTCCTTATCGCACGGGACATGACGCTGATAGCGGCAAACACGCTCGTTTCCCTGATGCTGCTTGCCGGCGTATTCGGGCAGCTTTTTGGAGGGACAGTGTCCGACCGGTACGGCCGAAAGGAGTATACGCTTTTCGGGCTTGTAGCATCGGCACCGTTTTTCCTCATCTTTCTCCAGAGCAGCGGGTTGATATCGTACATTGCTTTATTGCTCTTTGGTTTCTTCCTCTGGTCAACATTTTCTGTCACGCTGGCGATGGCGCACGAACTGGTCCCCGGAAACAGCGGGCTTATCTCAGGCCTGATGCTCGGATTTGCTGTTGGAACAGGTGGAGCGGGAGTTGCCGTAACAGGTCTTCTCGCCGATACCCTTGGCCTCGAACAGGGATTTACACTCTTGATTCTTCCTGTAGCAGCAGCATTCCTGATTTTTCTTCTCGCACCGTATCCTCTCCGCCTACTACGGAACCGGAATTATCAGAAGTCCTGAATGATGTACGCAGCCACGGCCACTATCAGGTAAAAAACAGTGAATTGACGGTTATTCTGCCGGTATTTCTTAAGGAACGAAAAAAAGATTGCAGTGGCAGTGTCCGTCGTTGAGTACTTCATCCTCATGAAAGATGCACGGGCAGACAATCTCCCTGTCCTCAGCGGGATCTCCGCTCCGGATCCGGCAGGGGCAGTACCGTTCTCCATGCCGGATTCGGTTTCGCGCGAGTCCACGGATCACAGCCTTAAGCTGTTTCTCATCAGGGTTGAGAACCCAGTTGTGTTTTCGTGCGTATTCCTGTGCCCATGTATAGATTTCATCTTCCAGTTCCTGCTGTGCTTTGTCATCTTCACTCATGCTCTCACCTGCTCGGAAGAGGGAACCCGTCCCGCTTCGATTGAATCAATCATCGAATCAAACAGCTTTTTTCCGTCATCAGACCCCAGCACCGCCTCAGCAGCACGTTCGGGATGAGGCATCATCACAAGGACGTTGTCCGCTGTTCCAATGATCCCCGTAATATTTCGTGCCGAGCCGTTTGGATTGCTCTCCGGTGTACATACTCCGTACTGATCGCAGAACCTGAATGCGATACGGTTATTTCGTTCGAGAGTTTCGAGCGTCTCCGGCGGTGCGACATATCGTC
This sequence comes from Methanoculleus sp. SDB, assembly GCA_001412355.1. Lineage (NCBI taxonomy): Archaea > Methanobacteriati > Methanobacteriota > Methanomicrobia > Methanomicrobiales > Methanomicrobiaceae > Methanoculleus > Methanoculleus sp. SDB. Next base: position 12,765 of record LKUD01000073.1, on the reverse strand, counting down.
CTTCCTTGTGGGCAATAGGGATTCTAATCACTTCGCCACGGCGGTATGCGTCCGTGAAAGGCGATGAGGTATTCTCCACCCTGAGGTATGTCCATTCGCATATGAACTTCGGGTATGCATTGACGGTGAATATGCCGGGAACAATGCCACTTTCAGCCCCTATTTGTGCGCCGTTGCAGATCCCGAGAACAAGCCGTCCTTCGTTTGCATGCGAAAGGATGTCTGTCATGACAGGCGTGCGTGCCGCGATCGCACCAGCCCGAAGGTAGTCGCCATAGGAGAATCCTCCCGGGATGACAATGGCATCGTACGGCCGGGTAAGCCGTTCCTTGTACCAGACAAGGTCCGCGGAAATACCGCAGACATCCCGGAGTACGTGGCAGACATCCCTGTCACAGTTGCTTCCGCCAAACTGGATGACGGCAAATCTCATGAACGGACCTCGATTGTATACCGGTGAATGACCGGATTTGCGAGAAGGCGGGCGCACATCTCTTCGGCACGACTGCGTGCCGCATCACTATCCGGTGCATCAAGTGTTATCTGGAAAACCCGTGCTGTACTCAGATTGTCTGTAGAAAATCCGAGGTTTGAAAGAGCGTGACGGATTGCCCGCGCCTCGGGATCCAGCATCCCCTCCTTCAGACCGATGGTAATATCTATGTTAAATTTCATCACAATCCCCCGTATCCTTCCGGAACTATCATTTTCACTACCTGTGCGTAAGCAGATAACACATCCCCCTTATCAAACCGGTAGACATCCTTGTCAAGGGAGGCACCCGTTTTCCTGTCCCAGAGGCGCATCGAGTCCATGGAAATCTCGTCAGCGAGCAGGATTGAGTCCCCCGATCGTCCAAATTCTATCTTAAAATCGATGAGATCGAGGCCTTTATCACTGAAAAGTTCTGTTAAATACCTGTTAACCGTCAGGGCAAGTTTTCTGATTGTCTGGATCTCTTCGCGGGTGAGCAGTCCGAGAGCGCAAATGAGATCATCGTTGATCATCGGATCGTGACGCGTATCGTCCTTGTAATCCATAACGATGACCGGCGTTGCAAATACCTGTCCCTCCTGAAACGGATAGCGCCGGACAATCGATCCGGCTGCCCGGTTACGGACGATGACTTCAAGCGGGATCATGGTAAGTTCCCGGACAAGCATTGTCCGTTCGTCGATCATGCGTATAAAATGCGTTGGAATGCCATGCTCCTCAAGATATGTAAAGAAGAAAGCGGATATTCGTGCGTTGAACGCTCCTTTTCCGATGATAACGTCCTTTTTCCCTCCGTCGAAGGCGGTAATGTCGTCCCTGAACGACACAATCAGTTCCCCTGTAACATTTGACCGGTAGACGGATTTTGCCTTGCCTGCATAGAGGAGTTGTCCTCGGTTCACGACTATCTCTCCTGAATCACTTCTCTGAGCTGTTTGATAAGTCCTTCGATGTTTGGGTGGTACCACCCCTTTTCAATGAATTGCGGGTAAATACAAAGCCGTTCACGTAATTCCGCGTCTCCGACGACCTCATGAAGACGGTCGATCGCAGGCCACGGGTGCTCCGGGTTGACGTAATCGATGGTGAGGGGCGATACACCGCCGAGGTCGTTTACACCACAATCGATTAGGCGGGCTGCATCTGCAAGGTTGGGAGGTATCTGGATGGCAACATCGTGAGGAAGTATCTCACGAGCCATCCGGATCACCGCACAGAACTCGTTAGTATCCGGAACCCGGGCATATTCCATCGGAGTTCCCTCTTTCGGGCAGAAATTCTGGATAATTACTTCCTGGATATGGCCGAAACGATGGTGAATATCGGCGATAACCTCGAGTGATTCTTCACGATCTCTCGCTCTTTCGCCAATGCCGATAAGAAGGCCGGTGGTAAAGGGTATTTTCAGGCGCCCGGCATTTTCGATCATCTCAATCCGCACTTCGGGTTGTTTCCCCGGAGAATTGCGGTGTGCCGGCAGTTCGGCTGTGGTTTCGAGCATGAGCCCCATGCTTGCGTTCACTTCCCGCAGGTGCGCCATTTCATCATAGGTCATGATGCCGGCATTTGTGTGGGGGAGAATTCCGATCGCTATGCTCTGTTCACACATGGAATAGCAGTACTCCAGAACGTTTGTATATCCGACGGCCTGTATATAGTCTCTAAAACCGTCTTCACGTTCTGGCCGTTCGCCGAAGGTGAACAAAGCCTCAGTACATCCCAGAGCCGCCCCTCGTTTGAGTGTTCCGATGACCTCACCCTGCGGCATGATGCACCCTTCCTTTGCCGGAGTGCGGAAACAGCAGTAAGCGCATCTGTTATGGCACACCGTTGTCAGGGGAAGAAACACATTTCGCGAAAAAGTGATTACGCGACGGTGCATGTATACATGTCAGCATCCCAGCTTTTTCAACTTTCGGAAAAATCCTCCACCCCCCCCTCACGGTGCCTGTCTCATTTCAGCATGTATATTACTCGTTCCCAGCCAATTCATTTTCATGAACGTAACGGGAGATCAGTTATTCCGGATGGCATATTCTCTCATGCTCATCACAGCGATACTGACCCTGTCGTCAGGATGCATAGACGAGCCGTATGATACGGATCCCGGCGGATATAATCCGGGATATTCATCATCCGGCTACGGCTATCTGCAGATCTGGACGCTCCCTCCCGGAGCACATATTTCCGTTGACGGCATCTATTGGGGATCGACTGATGAATTCGGAGATATCATACTCGAATTAACCGCCGGTTCCCATCGGATTGAGGTGGTAAAAGACGGATACGAGGGATATTCGATATATGAAACGGTCTGGACGGGGGAAACGACCTATCTTGATATTGTGCTCACTGCGCGTGCCGGTTCGGGCATGACGGGTTCCGGTCAGCCGGCTCCGACATGGGACTGGGAACCGGAGGACGATAGCGGCCCGGTGTTTGTCGCGGCGACCCGGCCATCCTATTGACCCTTTTCCGGCGGGAAATGTATCCGAACGATGCATTTTTAGTCCATCCACAACAACCGCTTGTAGATGTTTGTCCGGGCCATTATTCCCTTCAAGCCGGAAAATCCCAAAACGAGACTCTCCTGCATGATGAACCGGGAGGAACGTGAAGCGTTTGCCCGGGTAATGCTTGACGACGTTATTTCCGCAGTCTGCGATGCAGGATGCCGTATTACCCTGCTCTGTACTCACCCGTTCACCCATCCCCGCGCCGATACGGTTGTCAAGGACCTCGGACTGAATGAAGCACTTAACGAATGTCTCGCCACGCTTCGGGAGCCGGTGCTGATTATCATGTCCGATCTTCCGCTGGCCTCCCCGGAATCAATACACCGACTCATCTCCACGCAGTGCGATCTCGCGATCGTACCGGGTCGCGGGGGAGGAACGAATGCACTGTTCATCCGGCGCCCATGGGATTTCCATGTGGATTACTATGGCGCAAGTTTTCTCGACCACATGGCGATTGCCGAAAAAAAAGGTCTGACGGTCGAGATCGTCGATTCGTTCCGTCTTCATACGGATGTGGATGAAAAAGAGGATCTCGTGGAGATATTTCTGCATGGAAGGCAGAAAAGCAGAAAATTTCTCACCGATTGCGGTTTTTCACTGTCTATTGAAAAGGGACGGGTTGCCATGCAGCGCAACACCCATGAAGAGGCACTCTGAGGGCTCGATACTCTCGATTCCCACCCCCTCCGTCAGGGGCAATCCGAGGCCCCGGATGACTGCTGCCGGAATGCATTCATCCGCTTCTCCCATAACCAGTTCGGCTGCGGAGGCAATATTGTCCGCGACGGCGCGTTTGGTGACTTCAAGAGCACGGCCGAACAGATCCGGTCTGCCCCGGTCATCAAGGACTGCTTCGATCCCCGAACAGCCGATCGCGACTCCGCTGCATCCGAGGCGCATTGCATGCGTTCTCGAATCTGCAATGATTACCGCAACGGAAGCCCCTGTACGTTCCTTCAGGGTGCGGCGTATAGCACAGGCACTCGCATCGGAATTTTCCGGAAGTTTCACAAGAGTGCCCGGCGGTGCATTCGATCCGTCAATGCCTGCGTTCGGGAGCAGCGTTCCGTTTTTCATGCAGAGGAGAAATCCCCGGATCCCCCCCACAACCTCATCGCTTTCACGGAGAACAGCCTCTACCACGCCTGCATCCATTGAATACCGTTCGGCGAGCGAGCGTGCCTCCTGAGACGGCGTGATGTCCTTCAGGACGACAATGTTTCCTTCCGCGGTGGCAACTGCATTCTCTGCGATGACGAGAATATCCCCGTCTTCAAAGCCTCCGATAGCCATCGCTGCAGTGATGCATTCGGAAGCCAGGTCGTCATTCACGCCGATTACCCGTGTTTTCAGGCCGTATACGCAGAATGATTCGTTCATCGCACTCCTCTCATCATTTCGTATACTCTAATGATATCCCTGGTTTCCGGGACGTCATGAGCGCGTACCATGGCCGCCCCCTGTTCGAGCAGGCTGTAGGTAACGGCAAGTGATCCGGCAAGACGGTCGGCGGGCTGCCGGTTGAGGAGCTCGCCGAGAAATGTTTTTCGTGAAACTGCGGCCAGCAGAGGCCTGTTGAGCTCCCGAAAACGGTAAAAATTTCGGCAGAGATCCCAGTCATCTGAAACGGTCCGTGCCGCGGTCCACCTGCCGATGCCGGGATCAAGGACAACATCACGAATGCCGTACTGTTCGGCGCGGGAAAGCACGTTTCCAAGGGCATTCATTGTTTCATCCTGCCCCACGGCATCTCCCGGTTCACGAAACGTCGCCATGCAGATTGCAGGAAGGCCGGTGTCCGCAACGTTAGCGGCAAATGCGGGGTTGGCGAGCCCTGAGATGTCATTAACCGCAGCGATGTCGTACCGCGTACATGCTTCAAGAACGGAGGGGTGCATCGTATCCACCGAGATTCGGATCCCGGTCCCCTCAAGTGATTTCAGAGCCACAATAATGCGTTCCTTTTCGGTGGGAACAGAGATGGGCGGTGTACGCGGCGCTGTACTGCGGGCACCGATATCTATGATCTCCGCACCTTCGCGAACAAATGTCCGTGCGCAATCCAGTACATCGGAGGGTCTGACGTAGGAGCCGGAATAAAATGATTCCGGGCTGCAGTTTATCACGCCCATAAGGCGGACGGGAGCATCACCGCCTACAGCCAGTCCGCCTATACGACAGGATTGCATGCCAACAACCTGGCTGCCTTAAAGGTGTTCTCCATCAGCGTTGCAATGGTCATCGGGCCGACGCCGCCCGGCACCGGGGTTACTGCGGCTGCTTTTTTCATGACGGCATCATAGTCCACGTCGCCGCAGAGTCTACCGTCCGCATCACGGTTGATGCCGACATCGATGACAACTGCATTGTCCTTCACCATATCCGCCGTGACGAACCGTGCCCTGCCCACGGCACTGACGAGAATATCGGCTGCCCTCATCTCTTCGGCGAGATTTTTCGTTTTCGAATGACAGATTGTCACGGTTGCATCGGCATTAAGAAGCAGAGCAGCCATCGGCCGCCCGACGTCAATGCTTCTTCCCACGACCACGGCACGTTGTCCCTCGCACTCAAAGCCATACTCCGAAAGCATGGTCATAATACCGCCCGGTGTGCAGGGTACGAATCGCGGCCGCCCTGAAAAGAGGCTGCCGAGATTTACCGGGTGAAATCCGTCTGCGTCCTTTTCCGGCGAGACTGCCTCGATCACTCGTTCCGTATTGATTCCGGCCGGAAGAGGGAGCTGCACGAGAATTCCGCTGATGAGCGGATCCGCGTTTAACCGTGTGACATTCTCCACAACGGCTTCCGTCGTAACATCAACCGGGAGCTCCACACCGATTGATCCGATCCCCACCTTCTCGCATGCACGGTGTTTCATGCGGACATACATCCGCGATGCGGGATCGTCACCCACGATCACCGTGGCAAGACGGGGATACAGCCCTGACTCATCGATATGCTCCTTGAGGATTTCAAGGCGTTTTTCCGAGAGTTTTTTTCCGTCGAGAATCATGTGATTTCGGGATAGAGCGGGAATCCGCTTGCGAGTGTCCGAACTTCTTCCTGCACCTGTGTTATCGCGGACGTGTCGGTGATATCCTTCAGAACGCGGCTAATCCACTCCCCGATCCGTATCATCTCGTCCTCTTTCATGCCCCGTGATGTCACGGCCGGTGTACCGATTCGGAGACCGCTTGTCACAAAGGGACTTCGGGTTTCCCGCGGAATGGTGTTTTTATTTACCGTAATCCCTGCCTTTCCCAGTGTGTTTTCCGCTTCGAGCCCCGTTATTCCCATATTCGTCAGATCCAGCAGAATAAGATGGTTGTCCGTACCTCCCGAAACAAGGTCGAAGTCAGCTTCCTCGAGCGCCCCTGCCATGGCCCGGGAATTTTTCACTACCTGCCGGCAGTACTCCGTAAAGGCGGGGTGGAGTGCCTCTTTGAAGCAGACCGCCTTTGCCGTGATGGTGTGCATGAGCGGACCGCCCTGCATCCCGGGGAATACGCTTCTATCGATATCCTGTGCATATTCTTTGTTGCACATGATCGCACCGCCGCGGGGTCCGCGAAGTGTTTTGTGGGTCGTTGTCGTGGTGAAGTTCGTGACACCGACAGAAGTCTTGTGCTGACCGGTCGCGCAAAGGCCGGCGATGTGGGCGATATCGGCCATACAATAGGCATCGATGCCGTCAGCAATCTCCTGAAACACTTTAAAGTCAATTTCACGGGGGTAGGCGCTTGCCCCGCAGACGATCATCTTCGGGCGTTCTTTCCGGGCTATTTCCTCAATTGCTGCGTAATCAAGCATCTCGGTATCCTTGTCGACGCCATAATGGGTGATGCTGTACCATTTCCCGGTGATGTTAACCGGTGATCCATGAGAAAGGTGTCCGCCCTGTGCAAGATCCTGGCTCAGGATTTTATCCTTATGGCCGAGGTATGCAAAATATACGGCCTGGTTTGCCTGGCTGCCCGAGTGGGGCTGGACATTTGCATGCTCCGCTCCAAAAAGGGTACACATACGGTCTCGCGCAATATTCTCTACGATATCATGATATTCACATCCGCCATAGTACCGTTTTCCCGGGTACCCTTCGGCATATTTATTGGTCATTACGGACCCCATCGCTTCGAGAACTGCCCTGCTGACGACGTTTTCTGACGCGATCAGTTCGAGGCCGTTCACCTGTCGAAGGCGCTCTTTCTCGATTAAACCGGCAATTTCTGGATCAAAGTCAGCCAGATATGACATGTGCAAAGAGATTTGTGCGAAAAGGTAATATCTTTTCGTCAGGCTATGGGTAACAGAAGGATTATTAGGCAACCCGATGCATCTTTATCGTTGAGAGAGTAAAATGGCACAAAAGGATGCAAGAATCAGAATTCTTGAGAATATTATTGAGGAAAAAGAAAGGGAGATTAGCATGCTGAAAGAAGCTGGTCCAATCCGGAATACCGACGAACCCGAGCGTATCCGAACACTTGAAAAGAAAATCATACAGCTTGAAAGCCTGGTGGAGGGCTTAAAAGAGGAGCTTCTCGATCTCAAGGCAATTGTCCGAAAAATTATGCAGCAGCAGGAAGGGCGCATGGAAAAGACACCGCGCCCGCAGGCACCCGATATCCTCCAGAGTGCCCGGACTCCGCGCGAAAAAGCCGCCAAGGTCGAGAGCAGTGTTCCGAAAAAACCTTTTCAGGAACCTCATATGTCCGGCACCCAGGGGCGGAAGAGCGGTGAAGTTCTCATTATGCAGACCGACGGTACTCTGAAGCCCGAACCGAGGCAATCGGAGGATATGATCGTGGCAGGATCCCGGGGCATTCCCCGGAAAAAGACGTCGGGACGAAAAGGGGATATTAAAGAACAGGAAAAGAAAGAAAGCAAACCTCTTATTTATGCGGATGACAAAGATACTGTGGAAATCAAACGCAAAAAGGAGTAGGAGCCCGGTCTTTGCATATCACCCAGCTGGAGATCGATAATTTCAAGTCTTTTGGAAAGAAGACTAAAATACCGTTTTTTGAAGGTTTCACCGTTATATCCGGACCGAATGGCTCGGGCAAAAGTAATATTATCGACTGTATTCTGTTTTGCCTTGCATTGTCGGGTGCCCGTGGGCTCCGGGCGGAAAAGCTGACTGATTTGATAAATTTAAATACGGGCAAAAATACTGCGGAAGTGACGATTACATTCTCCGACGGAACCCGGATTCGCCGTCGTATCAAACGTACCGGACACGGTTATTACAGTTATAATTACCTCAATGATCGACTGTGCAAGCAGGGTGACGTTCTTGAGTTCCTTGCCCGCCATGGAATCAAGCCTGAAGGGTATAATGTCGTCATGCAGGGTGATATCACCCGGATAATGGAGATGAGCGATACGGAACGCCGGAAAATTGTTGATGAAATCGCCGGTGTTGCTGAATTTGATAAGAAAAAAGGGCAGTCGCTTGCCGAACTTGAAGTGGTTCGGGAACGTATCGAACGGGAAGAACTTCTCCTGCGCGAACTGACCGCACGTCTTGAGGATCTCAAGTCGGAACGGGAACAGGCGCTTCAGTACCGCCACTGGCAGGAGCAGCTGGAATATTATCAGGGATGCCTTTCGGCCGCTCAACTCAGGGACAGAATCCGGGAGCTTGATACGCTCAGGCAAATGGTTGCAGAACAGACCGTGGAAATCGGAACGATTGAACAGCGGCGTGCTGAATGCCGTCAGGAGATAGAGCGCCTTTCAGAAGCAATCCGGGACATTGAACGCCAGATCAATGAAAAAAGTGGCACAGAATACCTCGCGTTGCTGTCGGATCTTGAAGAGGCTAAGAGTGCGATTAAGCTTGCAGAACAGACAATATCTCGCTTAAAACATGAAAAAGACTCGAATCTCGAAAAGATTAAAAAGATCTATATGGATGCGAAACGTGCTGAAACTCGTGTCGGCGAACTCTCCGATGCGGTGCGCTCCCTCTCGATTGACCGTTCAAATATCGCGATGGAACTTGCCGGGCAACGTGCCGATCTGGAATCTGTCGAACGATCCCTCAGTGTCGAAAATGACGATGTCGCAGCGGCGAAAGAGCAGCTTTTTAGTCTGATGAACCGTGTCGAGGAGCAAAAAGGTATCAGGGGCGATTATCTTCACAAGCAGGATATGCTCATTGAGCGCAGCCGCCTCCGCTCATCCGAAAAGGAACGGATTTCCGTCCGTCTTGCACAGATCAATAGGGAAATCGCCGAGAAGGACGGGCAGATTGGAGAATACGATGCCTGTATTGCACGCCTTAATGCGGAAAAAGAGGCTATTGAGCGCGATTTGTCGGAAACTGAGAGCAGCATGTTTTCCTACCGCTCGTCCCTCGAAACCCTCCGGAAGGATATCAAGTCGTATGAACAGGCAGTGATGCGTCTTGATGCACAGCAGCACGCGGCGGGTGGCGCCGGGGGTAAGGTTATGGAGGCCATTTTAGGCATGGACGGCGTGTACGGGACTGTTGCCCAGCTCGGGCGGGCGCCTCCGGATTATACTCAGGCACTTGACGTGGCGGCAGGGGGGCGCCTCCGGTATGTTGTGGTCGAAAACGATGCGGTTGCGGCAGATGCAATCCGGTATCTCAGGGACAACCGCCTGGGAAGATTGACGTTTCTTCCCCTGAATAAATTGAAATCACCTGAGATACCTCCGTTGAGGGATCGTAACGTTATTGATTATGCTGTGAATCTGCTGGATTATGATCCGCTCTTCGACCCGGTATTCCGCCTTGTGTTCGGTGCGACTGTTATCATCGACACCATGGAACACGCCCGAAAGATGATGGGCAAGTACAGGATGGTGACCGTGGATGGCGAACTTCTTGAAAAGAGCGGTGCGATGACCGGCGGATCCCGGCAGCAGAAACAGACTCTCGGGTTTGGTATCGCCGCTGATGACGAAATCAACCGCCTTCGCCATGAGCTGGCAGGAATGGAGTCGGAAGCGTCGGATCTCGAACTTGCCATATCCCGGCTGACGACCAAAGGGGAGGAGATGCGGCGACAGCGCTCAGGTATAGAAGAGCAGATTGCCCGGTACCAGATGCTTATCGGGGAATTTACCAAGCGAAATACCGATATATCCGAGGAGCGCGATCAAATCCGTGCATCGCTGGAGGCGATGGAGCGGGAGGTCGGGGAGGGCTCCGCACATCTTGCTTCGATCGAAGCCGAGATAGAAACTGTATCGCAGGAAATATCGTCAATCGGCGGTGAAATCGACCGGCTGAAGGCACGGCTCGAAGAAACGGGAATTCCGGCGCTGTCAGAAAAAATGAGCAGAATGAGTAAAGAAATCGCCGAGCAGGAGCGCCGTCTCCGGAATAAAGATTCGGATATCGCTGATGCGCAGCGCGAGAGGCAGTATTTTACAAAACGCCTCGAGGAACTCGAAGCTGAACGCGAAAAGATGGAGCGCGGAAACAGCACAATCGATGCTGATGTGAACACGTCCGAATCTGAGATTGAAGGGAGCAGGGCGCGTATTGAGGCGCTGGAAGCACGGCAATCGACCTTTTCGGACGAACTTGAGACTCTGCGCACGGCGCGCGATGGTTTGAACCACGAGATTGCGGCGACAGAGAAGGGAACAATCGAGTGCGACAGTGCCATTGATCGGATACGCCTTCAGATATCCTCGCTTCGCCAGCGGGAAGAAAGTCTCTCCGGAGAAATTGAGGCGCTCAGACTGGAAACCGGGGATCATGAGACCGATCTCTCGCTTGCTGAGATTGAAAAGGGAATTGCCGGGGCCGAGCGCTCCCTGAAATCAATCGGTGCCGTCAATATGCTTGCCATTGAAGAATTCGAGAGGGTGGAGAAACGGGTCGATGACCGGACTGAGAAAAAAGAGGTCCTTTCACGCGAGCGTACTCTGCTCATCGAACGTATCGAGAGGTTTGAAAAGCTGAAATTCGACACGTTTATGGAGTCTTATCATGCAATTGACGAAAATTTCCGATCGATATTTGCCCGCCTTACAAGCGGAAGCGGCAACCTGATACTGGACAATGAGGAGGACCCTTTCAATGGCGGCATGACCTTTGCTGTCAAACCGCGTGACAAAAAGGTACATCTGCTCAGTTCTCTCTCGGGTGGTGAAAAATCGCTTACGACACTTGCATTCATCTTCTCGATCCAGCAGTTCATGCCCGCACCTTTCTATGCACTTGATGAGATTGACATGTTTCTCGATGCATCCAATGTTGAGAGGATTGCCAACCTCATCAAGGAGCTCTCCCATAACGCACAGTCAATCATCGTATCGCTCCGCCGCCCGACCATCGAGCGGGCCGATCGTATTGTTGGGGTGACGCTCAGGCCTGACAAGAGCACATATGTCACCGGTGTAAAAAGCAATGTATGAGGAACCGGTTGAAATCCTGGTTTCAATGGCAGAAAGGGGTGAAATTGATCCCTGGAATATTGATATCGTCGAAATAACGGATCGTTTCCTTTCGGAACTTGAACGCCTGAAGGAACTGGATCTCCGCATATCCGGGAGAACTCTTTTTTTTGCCGCAACGCTCCTTCGAATGAAGTCGGAATATCTTGAGGAAGCTGAATTCAGTGATGAGGGCGATTTTTCCGAAGAAATTGATGAATTTACCGATGATATCGGTCTCGACGGGAATTATGATTTTGACGACGTGTCTGAACCGATAGAGCGTCTCGAACGGGAAATCCAGCGAAGGATTGGGAGAAAAAAGCAGCGCGCACGGCCGGTTACCCTCTATGAGCTGATTAAACAGTTGAAAACGGCGGAGAAGGAGGAGCGACGCAGACACCGGCGGCGGAAAGCTGTTCCCCTCCTCTTCATTGAGGCGGATGATGTCGTGAACATTGCTCATGAGGAGGATTTTCAGGATTCCGCGTCTTCAGTCCTCTCCTGTTTTGAGAGGGCGAAGGAGGAGCAGGATGTTGTCACTCTTGCCGATCTCTGTACCGAGATGGAGTGCGGAATACGTGAAGTATACATCCCTCTCCTGTTTCTGATGATTGATGGAAAACTTGCGCTTCGGCAGGAAGAGTTCTTCGGGGATATTATCATCACGCAGTTCCATGATGACGGATCTGCTTCGGAATAATATGTATGGTGAGAACGGGGGAGCTCAGACATCGCCTGACCGCCGTTTTGGGCACGACGCACCCCTGCCGAAATGCTCCTGATGTGCGCGTTTTCATGGCCAGCTATAATCCGGGCGCAATCCGAGCGTTTTCATTAGCTGCCGACGGCAGCGGGGTATGTTTCTCAGGGTGCAGGGGATTTTTTATTCATTACCTTTATGTACTACCCCCCCCTACATAGTAAGGTCGATCTATCCGGTGGCCGCGTGCCGCCGGGCCGGGGGTCAGTCCGGGCAAGGTTTAATACCGGTCCGGACCAACATAGATCCCCTGTGAGGACAGAGGTGGATCAGGTGAATCGGGCGGTGAACCGTCCGGCTCCCGGCTTCACACGAGGAAGAAACAACAGGGTATAAATACCCTCGATACATACATTATTCCTCTGATTCGTGATGGAGAACCAAAATCGCCCGGGTGGGGGCGTTGGTTCTGACGTTGGCACTTGGCAATGCGGAAATCTATTTAGTAACCGCCAAATTCCTTTGAAAAAAACCGATACTGTGTGCCGAAGACTGCAGACCGTGTGTCTGTAGAGTACTTCTTCAAAAAAAATTCTGGTTGATCCTGCCAGAGGTCACTGCTATCGG
>LKUD01000072.1 GCA_001412355.1 Methanoculleus sp. SDB | reverse complement strand
GGTTAATGTAATATTTACTGATGTAAAAAAAGTGATATTCGCTCTCTAACCGTGATTTTTCAAGCAGGCTGCGGAGATTTTTTCGAAACCTTTAATTAAATCCCTATCAACTGTTATTTTGAACCAAAAAGGGTTTGTGTTAGTAACTCTGGTGCATGTGGCACGCAGGGAGGATGCCTAAATGGAAAACCTGGTACTTGGCATCGGTATTACTGCTCTGGCAGGTGCTCTGGCCACCGTCGCCGGCGCTGCGGAAGACACGGAATCTGATATCGGCTCACAGGGTGACCCGAATTCACAGGTTCAGCTGGCTCCGCAGATGGGGTATATTCACCGCATTTACAATAAAGCTGTATCCGGTGAGCCCCCCGCCTATGGATTATGGTGTGCTCTTGGCGCCGGCATTGCCTGGGCGTTAATGTCGATCCAAATAAACGCGGTTCTTGCTATCGTACTCGGTTCAGCAATTGCAGTCTTTGTGCAGGGTGTGTACGCAACGACTGCTTATCTGGGCAGGACAGCAAGTCTCGCGAAATTCGAACAGCCGGTATACATCGATATCCTAAAATCGGTGACTACCGTGACCATGGCACACGCATTCGTCGCGATCTTCACGACGGTGGCAATGTGCCAGCTGATGATAGTTGCACTCGGACACCCGTTCCCGCTGCCGCTTCTTGGCCTTGTCTGGGGTATCGCACTCGGTGCAGCCGGATCTGCAACGGGAAATCCGTTCTACGGCAAAGAGCGCCAGTACCAGGAGCAGAAGTTCGGGGCTGGCGTTCCGATTTCCGCATCAGGAAACATCGTTCGCTACGCCGAAGCCGGCCAGCGCAGTTCACTCGATAACGGCTGGTTTACCTCCAAGCTCGGCGGTCCGGCATCGGGTATCTGTTTCGGCCTGATCGTGTTCCTCGAACTCTGGCGGACAATTCTCTTCGAGCAGATTGGCAACGGATGGGGAGCCATCATTGCCGGTGTTGTCCTGATCCTCGTCTTCATGGTCATTGACCGGTACATTGAGACCTGGGCACGCAACACCTACGGTCCGTATACGGCAGAAACCGTGGCAGAAACCGAGGAGGCGGCATCATGAGCGCACTCGGTGGAGGCGCAGGCGGCGGCGAGGGAATGAACCCGACCGCTACGATTGTCGGCCTTGTCATCATGCTGATTGCACTGGCAGCCACGTTTGTCGTCGGCGGCATGAGTGCAGCACTTGTGCTTGTCGGCATCATTATCGGCGGAGTTCTCGTCGGATTCGGTGTCCACTTCGTTCCTGTCGGCGGTGCGCCGGCAGCCATGGGGCAGGCGCCCGGTATTGCAACCGGTGTCGCGATGCTCGCAGCTGGTGCCGGCCTTGCCGGTCTCTTCGGCGGTGCATGGGCGGCTGAGCTCGGTCTTGCCGTTGCCCTTGCGGGCGGCGCAGTCGGCGGCGGTCTGATGATGGCGATCACGTGCATGTTTGTCAACATTGTCTACGTCTTCGGCATGGGCATTCCTTCCGCCTCCGGAAAGGTGGACAAGGACCCGATCACGGGCGACACGTTCCCTGCGTACAAATCACAGGGTACCGAGGGGCACGGGCTTCCGTTCATCTCCTACGTCGGAGGTGTGATCGGCGGAGCGCTCGGCGGTCTCGGCGGTACGCTCATCTATATCCAGCTGCTGAACCTGTACGAGGAGATGCTTCCCACGATGCTCAACGCATCCGCGGAAGAGATCCTTCCGGTCGCGATCTCGCTCGCGGGCATTTTTGCTGTCGGCATGTTCCTTGTCAACGCAGTAATTGCCGCGTACAACATCACGGGAACAATCGAAGGTCCCCACGACCCGAAGTTCAAGCGCTTCCCGCGTGCGGTGGTGGGTGCGGCAATCGCATCCGCGGTCTGCGGACTTGTGGCGATTCTGATTGTGGCAGTGTGAGGTGTGGAAATGTCAGTAAAAATTGAAGCTTCTGAAGGTGGAAGGCCACACAACGAGATTCTCGGAATCGGGCTCATCGGTTCGCTGGTCTGCATCTACCTGACCTACCTGAACGTGCTGACCGGCACGGAGATATTCTCGTTCTTCGGTGGTCTTGGTGCGGTCCTCGCTCTTGTATGGGGCACGGATACCATCAAACACCTCTGCAGCTACGGTCTTGGTACCGGTGTTCCGTCCGCGGGTATGATCGCGCTCGGTTCCGGTGTCATCGCGATGCTGTTTGCCACTAAGTTCGGCATTGCGGCACCGGTTGCTGCACTCATCATCGCTGCACTGCTCGGAGCGGTGATTGGTTACGTCTCCGACAAGGTTGTCAACATGAATATCCCTGTCATGGTTGTATCGCTCATCGAGCTCGCGGTCGTCGGTGCGCTGACGATTATGGGTCTCGCTGCGATGGCCGGCGGATCGTTCATGTTTGCGGATCTCGTCACGGGAACGACGACAGTCTTCGGGATTAGTATCGCCAGCTACGGCTCATCGGTCATCGGCGGCAGTGTTCTCGCCGTTGTCTTCATGCTCGGTGGGATTGCCGTCCAGCACGCGTTCAACGCATGCCTCGGCCCCGGCGAACAGCAGGACAGGACGCTTATGCTTGCAGCCGAATGCGGCTTTTTATCCATGATTGGCATAGCCGTGATCTCGTTTGCATTCATCAGCTTCGGATCGGCAGTCGTCGCGCTTCTCGTCTCGATTATCGGCTGGTACTACACCTACACGGAGTATATCAAGCTCTCCCGGCGCGATGCCTACGACTGGCTGGACGCAAAGCCTATTCATGAACCGAAAGGTGGTGCCTGATGGGATATATCGAAGTCCTTCCGGAGTTCGGCCTGGTTGCGGACCCGTTCCTGGGTATCGTGACCTCTGCGGGCGAATCACTCGCACCGGTCATTGATCAGGTGGCCGAGCTTGAACTGATAGCGGATGACATCGTCGGCATGCTTTCGGGCGAAGGCAAGTTCCTCTCCTCGTTCCCGAACAGGGAGAAGGCGCTGCCTATTGCCGGTGGTGTCACGGCATTCTGGTATGGTATGGCTGTCGGACTCTTCATCGCGGGATTCATCGCGTTCGGATTTCTGTGAGGTGATATAAATGGCAGATAAAAAATCACCGGCAAGCGGATGGCCGATCGTCCAGGGTGACTTCCACGCCGGCGACGCAAACAGCTGTGTTGCGGTCGTCACGATGGGGTCCCACCTCGACGAGGCAGGCATCTGCGCAGCAGGAGCCGCAATTACGGGTTCCTGCAAGACCGAGAACCTTGGTCTTGAGAAGGTCATCGCAAACGTCATCTCCAACCCGAACATCCGGTTCGTGATCACCTGCGGTACTGAAGTCAAGGGCCACCTGAGCGGTGAGAGTTTCATCGCGCTGCATGCAAACGGCGTGGAAGGCGGCAAGATCGTCGGCACGAAGGGAGCCATTCCGTTCATCGAGAACCTCTCTGCCGATGCGATTGCACG
>LKUD01000071.1 GCA_001412355.1 Methanoculleus sp. SDB | reverse complement strand
TATCCACTTCATTGGCAACCGCCGCATCCAGCAGGTGATTTACCGTCACTTCGAATGCCGCACGGGAAAGCACACTTTCCTTCTCACCGGCAATACCGTGACGGCCGATCTGCTTGACTTCGCCCTCCATGCACATCATGTCGGCGACGAGCATGATGTGCCGCACGTCCACGGAGATACCCTGTTCCCTGAGGGTGCTGAGTGCTTCGTCAATGATCGCATTTCTGCCTGCTTCGATGCCAAGCACTTCTGATATCTCGGCAATGTTGTTGGTGCGGGTCCGGTTTGTATTGACACCCTCCACCTCAAATACGTCTTTTAGGTTGGAGCCTTCAGTATAAAGTATATACTCTCCCTCCTCTTTTCGCACAACAACACGTTCGATATCATCGATGCCCTGCACGATGACGTTCCTCACGAACTCCGCGAGCTGAAAGAGATTCTGGTAGCTTTCCCTGTTCTTCGGGTAGAAGGTAAGGGTGGCTGTTTTTTCTTCTTCTTCTGCTTCAAAATCGCGGTAATGGTGACGGTCGCGGATTTTTTTGGGAGCCTTCTCCATGACATCCTGGACGGTGATTTTACGCCGATCGCACACTTCCCGGTTGAGCTGCACAACAACCTGCATCTCAACCATGTCGGTGATAATGTCGCCGAACTCGTGGAGGGGCGCAGCTTCAATCTGCCAGCTCACTTCCCGCGCACGGTCCCGGCTGGTCGCGTACTCTGACGTCAGGTAAATGGTCATGGTGGGGGTGGAAGGCGTTTTCCTCGCATCCATGATCTCAATGAGACGGGGGAGCCCGAGGGTGACGTTGATTTCTGCAACACCCGCATAGTGAAACGTCCGCATCGTCATCTGCGTCCCCGGCTCTCCAATTGACTGGGCGGCGATGACACCCACCGCCTCGGCGGGCTCGATCCGGGTATATTCGTACTCCACCCCTACCTGCGTGAAAATCTTATTGAACTGCTCTTCGGTGATTTTTTTTCCAGAGAGGTAATTGGCGAGGTCGGTTTTTGTTTTTTCCGGAAGTTCGGCCTCAAAAATCCGTTTCTCCATCCACTCTTCCATCAGACTTCCTCCTTGAGGATGTTTTCCACGATTCCTTTCACGTCAACCGGATCTCCGAAGCAGCTCCGGGATGGATCCGTGTTATCCTCGCCGTATTTGAACTGGATAATGCGGCCGCCGGTCGTCCGGACGGTGCCGTCATATGCCACCTTCAGATCCTGCAGCGCATTGATCATCCGCCGTTGCAGGTACCCGCTCTGGGACGTACGAACAGCCGTATCGACGAGACCTTCACGCCCTCCGATCGCATGGAAAAAGAACTCGGTGGGATTCAGCCCGCTCTTATAGCTGTTCTTGATAAATCCGTGTGCTTCAGCACCGCGATCACCTTTCTTGAAGTGGGGGAGAGTACGTTCGTCGTATCCGCGCACGATTCTCTCACCACGGACGGACTGCTGGCCGAGACACCCGGCCATCTGCGTCAGGTTGAGCATCGAACCACGCGCCCCCGATACCGCCATAACGACGGCACTGTTTGAAAGACCAAGGTGGCGGCCCGCGATCTCACCTGTCCGGTCACGTGCTTTTCCGAGCACCTGCATGATCTGCATCTCCAGTGTCTCCTCAAGCGTCCGCCCCGGCATCGGCTCGAGCTGACCGTCCTGGTATATTTTTATGCGGCGGTCGACATCCTGCGATGCGGATTCCAGCACTTCCTCAATCTGGCCGTATTCGGTCCTCGTGAGATCCTCGTCATCAATCCCGAAGGAGAACCCGTCGAGCATAATGGCACGGATCGAGAGTTTTGTCACGTCGTCGATAAACTGCAGTCCGCGGGCAAGGCCGTACTGCCGGATGATGCGTTGCAGGATGGTCCCGTCGAATGCACCGATTCCCTTTTTGTCAATCGTTCCGCAGAGGAGTTTTCCGTCGATGATCCTGACGTAGGCGTCACGCTCGCACTCCTCCTTCAGGCAGGTATCACAATTGAAACATGAACTCGCGCGGAAGATCATATTCAGTCCGTCGGGAAGGATCATCGAGAAGACCTGTTTGTTCGACCAGTACTGCGTCCCGTTATCATCGATGCGATCCGCGGGGGGCAGATGGGTGAGGTGGGTGAAACGGAGGAGCGATATCATCTCAGGCTTTGTAAACCAGCGCAGTTCATGCGTGAGGAGGAATATCCCCGATATATGGTCGTGAATTCCGCCGATGATCGGCCCGCCGAACCGCGGGGAGAGGATATTTTCCTGAACGCTCGCCAGAATGTACGCTTCGGCCCGTGCCTCTTCTGTCTGGGGGACATGGAGGTTCATTTCATCCCCGTCAAAGTCTGCGTTATACGGCGGACAGACTGCAGGGTTGAGGCGGAAGGTCTTTCCATCCATGAGAACGATACGGTGGGACATGATGCTCATCCGGTGCAGCGAGGGCTGCCGGTTGAACAGCACGATGTCGCCGTTCCTGAGCTGCCGATCGACGGTCCATCCGGGTTCGATCATCTCTGCAACCGTTTCGGTGTTCTGATCGGAGAGGCGAACACGCCGGTTGTCCGGACGGATGGCATAATTCGCACCGCAGGGTTCGCCGAGCGATTTCCGGTCGGGCCCTTTGAGTATCATGCAGCGGATCTCCTCGATGTTGAAGGGGGTGACCCTGACGGGCACGCTCATCTCGTTTGCGATGGCAAGAGGTACTCCGACTTCGCCAATCGAGAGATCCGGGTCGGGAGAAATGACCGTACGCGACGAGAAATTGACACGTTTTCCCGAGAGAGATCCACGGAACCGTCCGTCTTTTCCCTTCAGGCGCTGTGAGAGCGTCTTTAAGGGCCTCCCGCTCCTGTGGCGGGCGGGCGGGCATCCCGCAACCTCGTTATCGAGATATGTCGTGACATGATACTGCAGGAGCTCCCAGAGATCCTCTATGATCAGCTGGGGGGCGCCCGCGTCCTGGTTCTCCTTAAAACGCTGGTTGATACGGATAATATCAACGAGTTTATGCGTCAGATCATCCTCCGACCGCTGGCCGTTTTCGAGGATAATCGAGGGCCTCATCGTGACCGGCGGAACCGGCAGGACGGTGAGGATGGTCCATTCCGGCCGTGCAACCTCGGGATTGATGCCGAGAAGCTGCAGGTCGTCATCGGGTATCTTTTCAAGCCGTGCCCTGATGTCTGCAGGAGTCAGTTTATGGTCGATCTTGCGGCCATTCTCATCTGTCATAATCTCCGAGAATGTCGTGGGCTTCTCGAAGTTTATCTTCAGCTGCTGTTCATCGCAGTGGGGGCAGACCCGTTCCTTTTTGATGTCCTTTTCCGAGACATTTTCGGTGCGCAGGTCATCGGGGCCAAGGAGCTTCTCCACTTCCGAGGGGCTCAGGAGCAGCCGGCTGCAGTTTCTGCATGTAACACGGAGGAGTTTTCGAATCAGACGGGTATATCCTACATGGATGACGGGTTTTGCAAGTTCAATATGCCCGAAGTGGCCGGGGCAGTCGCTTGCCTTCTGGTCGCAGGTTTTGCACCGCAGGCCGGGATCAATGACCCCGAGCCCGAGGTCCATCAGGCCCTGCGGATAGGGAAAGCCGTCATCGTCATAGGTGTCGGCCCAGATAATTTTCCGGATACTCATCTTCCGGATTTCTTTCGGGGAAAGAAGGCCAAATTCAATTTTACCAACACGTTTTGGGCTTGTCATGGTTTTCACTCCCCTTATACCTGGTCCTCCAGGTGCATCCGCGGGGCTATCCCCATGCTCTTCATCTCGTCGAGCAGGAGTTTGAATGCGTAACTCATCTCAACAGGATAAATGTCTGTTTCACCACCGCAGGCCAGACAACGCGTTACATTTCGCTTCCTGTCCAGCATGGCAATCATGCCGCACTTTGCACAGACGAACTGCTCGACTTTGTCTGATTCGTCAAGCAGCCGTTCTTTCAATGCCATCGCCGCGCCATGGCCGATCATGACGTCACGCTCCATCTCACCAAACCGGAGACCGCCCTCGCGGGCACGCCCCTCGGTCGGCTGGCGCGTGAGCACCTGCACCGGTCCGCGGGAACGGGCATGCATCTTCGAGGAAACCATGTGATAGAGTTTCTGGTAGTAAATCACGCCCACGTAGATGTCTGCTGCAAACTGCCTGCCGGTGATGCCGTCGTACATGATCTCGCGCCCGTTGTGGGCGAAGCCGAGTGCTTTTAACGAATCGCGCAGATCGGATTCCCGCTCTCCGGAAAATGCCGTTGCGTTGATCCGGTGCCCTTCCATCGAGCCGACCTTCCCGCCCAGCATCTCGAGCATATGTCCGATTGTCATCCGGCTCGGAATGGCGTGCGGGTTGATGACGAGATCGGGGGCGATGCCGGATTCGGTAAAGGGCATATCTTCCTGAGGGACAATCAGCCCGACGACTCCTTTCTGGCCGTGGCGGGAGGCGAACTTATCCCCCACTTCGGGAATGCGGAGATCCCGCGTCCGCACCTTAACGAGCCGGGAACTGTTCTCGCCCTCGGTGATGATCACCGTGTCGACAATCCCGCGCTCGTTGCTTCGCATCGTTACGGATGTGTCGCGGCGTTTTTCGACGGTAATCAATTCACCGCTTGGCTCCTCAAGAAACCGGGGCGGCGATGTCTTTCCGATGAGCACGTCTTTTTCGTGCACCATGGTCTCGGGATTGATGATCCCGTCCGAATCCAGGTTCTGGTAATATTCCGCACCATGGGCCCCCGAAACTTCCTCATCGGGTACCTGGATCCTGTCGATCTGGCCCCCGGGATACCGGCGCTCTTCACCATCGTATGTCCTGAAGAAATGGGATCTGCCGACCCCCCGATCGATTGAACCCTTGTTGAAGATCAGGGCATCTTCAATGTTGAAACCCTCAAAGGAGAGGATGGCGACAACCAGGTTCTGCCCGGCCGCCCTGTCATCCGATCCGATTACCGACGACGTCTGCGTGTGGGTGAGGGGTTTCTGGACATAATGGAGCAGGTGCCCCCGCGTATCGGGGCGGAGTTTCATGTTGGCACTGGCAAAGCCGAGTGCCTGCTTGACCATGCCCGCTCCCATCGTTACACGCGGACTGGCATTATGCTCCGGGAACGGTACATGGGCAGCCCCGATGCCGAGAATGAGAGACGCATCAATTTCGAGGTGCGTGTGCTCGGGAGTGATATCTTCTTCTTTCATCGCGATGAAGAGGTCTTCCTCCTCCTCGGCGTCGATGAACTCGATTAATCCACGTCTTACAATGTCGGAAAAATCAATTTCACCCTCGGACAGCCGTTTCGTATCGTCCTCGCTTATAAGAATTTTACCGTTGTCGAGCACAATGAGGGGACGGCGTGCCCTGCCCCGATCGGTATGGATAATGACATCACCGTTATAATCCTTGAATGAAGCGTTGACCATGGGGGAGATCTCTCCTTTCCGGCGCAACCGCCTGATATTCGTGACGAGGGAACGCGGATCATCAACCAGCCCGATAAGTGCGCCGTTCACGAACACACGTGATTTCTTTCCTTTCGGCATCATGCCATCTCCCTCCTGAGCTCCTCTACCCCGAGATTATGGAGAATCCGGATTATTTCCGCCTCATTCTCCACTCCCGCGCTTATCTCAACCATCTGGGCAAAATTCTTGACAAGGCCACAGTTCGGACCTTCGGGCGTTTCACTCGGGCATATCCGTCCCCACTGGGTCGGGTGCAGGTCACGCGCCTCGAAATGGGGCTGGGATCGTGACAACGGCGAGATGACACGCCGCAGGTGGGACAGGACCGCCATGTGATCCACGCGATCGAGAAGCTGGGAGACACCCGTTCTTCCACCGACCCAGTTGCCGGTTGCAAGCGGATGCAACAGCCGTTCGGTCAGCACATCGGCGCGAACCGCGGTACTGATGGAGAGATCGCGATGCCGCATGCTTGCGCGTTCAAGCTGATATTTTACGTCCCGTGTAAGCCGGTTAAGTGAAATACGGAAAAGATCCTCCATCAGGTCTCCGGCAAGTTTCAGCCTTTTGTTGGAGTAGTGGTCCTTATCGTCGATCCGGCGTTTCTGGAGGACGAGGTCAAAGCAGGCCTCTCCCATCCTTCCCAGAAAATGCGCCTTTGCGAGCCGGACACTTTCCACCGCATCGCGGTATCCGGGGTCGTCATCCTTTATTCCGTGAGGCATCAGGTAGTTGAGGTGGGGAAGAAGATAGTTGTCAAGGACGAATTCGGCACGTTTCCTCTGGTAATCGCGCGTCTGGTTCGGTGCCAGTTTCTTCCCGACATACATGACGCCTTCATCGACATCCTCGCAATCGCTTTCCTCAAGATTCTGCATCATATAGGTGAGGACATCCTCATCGGTCGAGACTGCATTGACGATATCATGATCTCCCATGAGGCCGAGAGCCCGCATGAGGTCCACAAACTTGAGATGGCCGGCGACCGATGGAAACGACACTTCCAGGAGGTTTTTCCGGTTGCGCTCAACGATGACGAGTGCGCGATATCCGCGGAATTGCGAGAATACCTTCGCGACGTAGATCCGCTCATTGTACCGCTCGGTATACTCCGTCATTATCTTGTTCGACGCGAGGTCCTCGAGCGTCATGAGAACGCGCTCCGAACCGTTGATGATGAAGTAACCGCCGGGATCCAGCGGGTCCTCTCCACGGTGGGTCCGCTCGTCGTCGGAAAGGCCGTACAGATTGCATGCCATTGAACCCACCATAACGGGAAGCTGCCCGATCGTAGTGACAACCGGCTCGTCGCGGATGGGTTTTCCGTTTTCATCGTAACCCTTGCAGAGTACCATGTCCAGCTGTATGGGGGCTGCATAGGTCAGGTTCCTGAGGCGCGCCTCGCTGGGGAACAGATCCGACTGCGATCCGTCCGCCTCCCTGACAACGGGTTTTTTAACTTCAATCTTTCCGAGTTCAACCCATACGGGCTGGTTTCCCTTTCCGCGGCTTGCAATATCGGTTTCAATCACTTTCTGTTCATCGACAACCTTCTGAAGATTGAACTGCAGAAAGTTATTGAAGGAATCCAGCTGATGGCGGGCTACGTGCTCACGTGAAAAATAAGATCTCGATATGGTTTTCCGATCTAACAGATTGATCACCCCGGGTGTTATTTTTTCGGTCGTTTGACAACCAGGCGATATGATTCGGCTTTTCCTGCTGTCTGGCTTTTTCGTGTAATTTTAACAACATCACCAATTTTTGCTCCGATTGATTTCACCGCAGGATCGTCATGATAAATTTTTGGCAGTTGGTCTTGGGTAATCGTGTAGGTGGAGAGCAGCACTGCTACTTCCTCCTCGCTCATAATTTGATGGTCCGGAACCATCACATGGTCTAAAACATTAAATGTGGTGCTCATCCCCATCCCCGTTAAAGAAAAAGTTCCTTTTCAGATGCATCACCGCTTAAAAACTAAACTTCGCCACAACGTTGCTGTCTGGCACGGGCCCGGAGGGATTTGAACCCCCGACCACCTGGTTAAAAGCCAAGCGCTCTGCCTAACTGAGCTACAGGCCCCCTTTCATACCTTAGGTAGCATTATTACAATGCATCCTGAGCATTTAAATGTATTTGTTATTTAAAAATATCCCTCGCTGCTCTCCGGGCACACTGATGCGTGAACGCGCCGCGCTCATTCTCCTCGACAATCAACACTTTAAATACCTGTGAAGCCATTTTAGGATACGTTAGATTCCGGAGGAGGGCACAAATTGTGAAAACGGATGAACCGCACCTTAAAATGCTCATTCATGCCATTTCTTCAGTAACGGTGATTATTTATCTTATCGTTGCAATTGTTTTAACAATACTTGCGTTTTTGTCATTTTATGACGTTTTTATCCAGTTGCTGGATGCAATAACTGCTGCACCGGTATCGGCCGGAATTCTTCAGGTGCTGCACTCGCTTCTCGTGACGATCATCATTATCGAGATACTTGAAACGGTCACGGCTTATTTTCGGACCAGCCGCCTGCAGGTGCGGCCCATTTTGATTGCCGGAATAACGGCGATGATCCGTAAAGTGCTGATATATGGGATCGACACCACGGATGTCACGGAGATTATCCTGACACTTGCAGCAATAGTCATTCTTACTATTGCGGTTGTCTATATCGGAAAGGAGGAGGTGAATTGAGCAGCGGCACCCGGCCACGCCGCCGGGCCACCATCCCGTCAACCACCTCAAAAGAATAATTAATTGGTGTTAAATCCGTTTCGAAGCTGTTCGAGCCTTTCTTCCTGGAACTTGATCGACAGTGCCATGCTCTTTATCGCATGGGTGATATTTTCCCCCACCTTGACCTTATCGTCGTGGATATTGTATGTGGCTTCAAGGATTTTCAGCAGGCGTTTTGAAACATCCACGCTCTTGCTCAGCCGCTCGAATTCATCGATAAGGGCCTGATCCGCCCCGGCTCCTTTTGCGGACTCTACCTGGCGGTTGATATTTTCCTGCCGTTTGAGGACGTACTCGATCGCTTCATACAGCTGACGGTGGGTGGTCGGCTTCATGATATAGTCCTCGATATAGATGCCGTATTCCTGCGCCTCATCGGGCGTGAGCTGCTTCGCGGTAAGCATCATTACGGGGATGTCTTTCGTTTCGGGGTTCGATTTGATGTGCTCAAGCGTCTCCCAACCGTCCATGGGCTCCATCATGATATCGAGAAGGATGAGATCGGGGCGAACGTCCTTGAGCACTTCAAGGCACTCGTCTCCACTATACGCAGCAATAGGGCGGTATCCTCCCCGCTCGAGCATTGCAACGAAAACATCCACAATCATGGGACTATCGTCAACAACCAGAATGGTATACATCACACTTCCTCTCCGATCCTACGTGCTAATTCTGTCAGCTGTCCTTTCACTGAAGTAATATCTGCTGATACATTTAAAAGGCTAGTGATAAGTGCCCCCGATCCTGCACCCATTACGAGAATAGTGGCGTTGTCCGCCTCCGCGAGAACAACATGGGGTGGTTTGATGTGGACGATGCTGGCCGACGCTTCCGAGGATGCAAGCATCGTAGCACTCATGGCTGCAAAGGTGGATGCGGGAATGTGCTGTTCAAAACATTTTCCCATGACGAGCCCGTCACGTGAGACAAGAGCACAGGCTTCAACACCTTCAAGCGCCATTATTTCATCGATAAAACCCTGTATTTTTTCTCTAAGGGGGTGTTTTTCCGTCATCAGCATTAATACCTCAGTGTTTCGGCACTGGATATGTTAATTTTCCATGTAAGATATAAATTTGTACTGTTTTATCCCTGATGTGCTTCCTTCCTATCCCTCTGTCTCTGGAGGATTTTTCCGGGAAAAACCTTTTTAATTCCCGGACAGCACATTGTATGTACCATGCAGTTGCCCCGGGGGACGTTCCATTCCCTTAAAAAAGGCATGAATCTCTCTTCTCTCCTTAGTGAAATGCGAAGTGCCGGGTTTAGCGGACATTGCAGTATTCAACTGCATGATACGCCCGTGTCCCTGGTCTTCGACCGTGGTATCTGTATCCTTGCGGATGTCCCGCCGCGATGCGGCACCGAAGGGTTTGATTACCTGAAAAGCGAGGGGGGCGAGGAAGTCAATGCCGAACTCTACAGCCTGACCCGGGCACAGATTGATCTCAGCATCGAATTCAATAAAAAGTTCAGGGTCGAGGATGCTGCCGTTCCGGCTCCCGATATCTCCGGGCAAAGCGCCGTTGCGCGGCAGCCGGCCGGAACGGGTGTGCCGCGTGGTTCGTCTCCACTACAGAAGGCGCGTCCTGCCGCCACTGTCGCTCCGCTTCAGATGCCCCGGGGAACGTTTCATTCCCTGAAAAAAGGCGTGAGTTTTTCCCGGCTCATCGACGATCTCCGTGAGATGCGGTTCTCAGGATGCTGTAACCTCGCGTTTCCGGATCGAAAAGGAACAATCGTTTTTGAGGAGGGAATCTGCATGATTGCCGATTTCCCGCCAACCCGCGGAAGCGATGCACTGCAGGCGCTGCAGCCCCTCGTGGACGGCACGGTGAATGCCGAACTCTACACTCTCACACCGGCGCAGATGCAGCTCGTCCTTGAATTCAATCGTGAATACCGTGTCAGTGTGGCGACGAGCCCGTCGCTCGTTGCCGTCAAACCGCAGAAGGTCGCGGAGCGGCCCCTGAAGTCCGGGGAACCCGAGTCCGGCGATGAAGGACTGAACGAGGATTTCGATGAGCAGATTCGTGCCATCGAGAGCATGGACCTCAGTGCGATGTCCGAGCAGTTCAAGGACAGTTTCAAGGATATTCTCAATCGCCTCCAGCTCGATTATCTTCTTGAAAAGGAAGAGCGGGAGATGACCGAAGATGAGGGGGCAGAGGAAGAGAAAGAAGCTGACAGCACTGAAAAAGAGTGATATTTTATGACCGATTTTGAATTATTTCTGCTGATCATCGTCTTTATCCTGTTTATTGTACAGATTGTGCTCGGGTGGTTCCTCTTCAGGTTCTACCGGTTGCTGGAAACGGGACGTCGCTATCCCGGAACCATTTCCGTCCCCGGGATTCCTGATGGGGGTGCGGGCACTTCCGAACCCGGACCCGGGCTTGTGCAGGAAGCTGGGCCCCGGCCCGCCGGATCGCGCCTCCCGCATGATACGGACATTCACGCGGGAAGCACTGGCATCCATGAGAGTCTCCTCCGGGTGTGCGAAAAATATGGCTTTTTTTCGATCACGCTTGCCACGAAGGACGGTCTCTCCATCGCTTCTTCGCTCGAATCCCCTGAAGAGGATGCCGCCCGTTTCAGTGACCAGTATAACCGCGGGATCGCCCCGGACGATGAAAATATCCGGCTCCTTGGCCTGGAATGCCACGGTGAATCCGTCATTGGTATCATCCGGGGAAACGGTCCTCTACCTGATACGTGGCTTATCCCTCTCGAAAAGGACCTTCGTGCTGTTATGGCACAGTGGCTCTGACCAACAATAGTGATTATCGCTATTGTTATCCATTAAAGAAACTTTTATATATTTACAGGTAAAACAGATTCATTAGTTCACAACAGAGAGGATTTTATGGTCAGGGCTTATACGATCGCATCAGGCAAAGGTGGTACGGGGAAGACGACAACGACCGTCAATCTGGGCACAATGCTGGCATATTACGGAAAAGAAACCTATATCCTGGATGCCGATGTCGGGATGGCCAATCTCGGGCTTGTGCTTGGGCTTGAAAATGTTCCTGTCACTCTTCACGAAGTGCTTGCCGGGAAAGCCCAGGTTTCAGAAGCAATTTATGAAGGGCCGTACGGTGTGAAGGTTGTGCCGAGTGGAATATCGCTGAAAGGTTTTCAGAACGCCAATCCCGACCGTCTCCGCGATGTAATGCGCGAACTCGTCGGCAGGTGTGAATTTCTGCTGATCGATGCTCCGGCGGGGATCAGTCGCGACGGTGTTATTCCCCTTGCAATTGCGGATGAAGTTATTCTTGTCGTCAATCCCGAACTCTCATCCATTGTCGATGCGCTGAAGACAAAGATACTTACCGAACTCGTGGGCGGCCATGTATCGGGTGCGATCCTCAACCGTGCGACGATGGAGAACAGCGAGGTGAGCAGGGAGAAGATGGAGAAGGTGCTCGGGGTGAAAGTCATCG
This sequence comes from Methanoculleus sp. SDB, assembly GCA_001412355.1. Taxonomy (NCBI): domain Archaea; kingdom Methanobacteriati; phylum Methanobacteriota; class Methanomicrobia; order Methanomicrobiales; family Methanomicrobiaceae; genus Methanoculleus; species Methanoculleus sp. SDB. Next base: position 161 of record LKUD01000071.1, on the reverse strand, counting down.
GGGTGATTCCCGAGGACGCAAATGTACGCCGCTCCTCTGCACATAAAACTCCAATTGTGGTGAAATTTCCCGACTCTGAAGCATCAAAAGGATTCAAACGCATTGCTGCGAATCTTGCGGGAGAACAATATGCCGACAGTGGTTCTGCAGATACATCAGCT
>LKUD01000070.1 GCA_001412355.1 Methanoculleus sp. SDB | reverse complement strand
TACAAAAAAAAGATATTGAAGGCACGATTCTTATCGAAGGGCTCCCGGGAGTGGGGCAGGTAGGAAAACTTGTCGCCGAGCACCTGATCCACGAACTCGGCGCCGTAAAAATCGCGGAAATTTACTCCATCTACTTTCCTCCCCAGGTGCTCCTCGATGGAGAGGGTGTCAGCCGCCTTGTCAGCAACGAACTCTACCGGTACGGGGGCGACAATCCGATTCTGTTCCTCGTGGGCGATTATCAAAGCACGTCCGGCGAGGGGCATTACCTCCTTGCGGACGAATATCTTAACATCGCAGAAAAACTTGGAGTGAAACGTATCTACACGCTCGGCGGATATGGTGTGGGCCACCTCATCGATGAACCCCGTGTGCTCGGAGCGGTCAACTCACCCGGACTGAAAGAAGAAGTCGAACGTGCCGGGGCGATATTCACCCGTGAGGAACCGGGAGGGGGTATCGTGGGTGCATCGGGATTGCTCCTCGGCCTGGGTGTATTCCGTGGCATCGAGGGGATATGCCTCATGGGCGAGACCTCGGGATACCTCGTCGACCCGAAAAGTGCCCACAGCCTGATTACCGTTCTCTGCCGGATGACCGGGATCGACGTTGACACGACAACGCTGCAGGAACGCGCAGGGGAAATGGAGCAACTCGTGGAACGGCTTCGCCAGATGGAAGAACGCCGCAATGACGAAGAACTGAGTTATATCGGCTGATATGGAGTCCAACGCCGATCTGCACATCCACTCCCCCTATTCCATGGCGGTATCGCCACGGATGACACCGTTGGCGATCCTTGAGACCTGCGCCATCAAGGGCATTACCACCATTGCTACCGGTGATGCACTGCACCCCGAATGGCAAAAACGGTGGGCGGATTTTCTGGAGAACGAACAGGGCATCACGGTAGTGCCGTCTGCTGAAATAGAAGGCGCTGCACGGGTGCATCACCTGATCCTCTCCGAAGACTTCGCCGTCTGTGAGAATATTGCATCGAGATTATCCCCTTTTTCAAAAAATATCGGGACCGGCGGTCGTCCTCAGATACGCCTCTCCGGCGTGGAGATTGCCCGGGCAGTACACGAGGAGGGCGGCTTCATCGGTCCGGCCCATGCATTTACTCCGTGGACGGGGATATATGCCCATTACAACAGTATGCCTGCATGCTACGGGAGTGAACGGCCTGATTTTCTGGAGCTCGGCCTGAGTGCCGACAGCTCCTATGGTGCGGGAATTCATGAACTGTGCGATGTTCCGTTTCTTTCCAATTCCGACGCACACAGCCCCAGCCCGCTTAAAATCGGGAGGGAATTCAACCGTATCCGAATCCGGAAAGCGGGGGCACGTGAAACCATAGAGAGCATACGGCGGGGCGATATCCTCATGAATGCCGGATTTTTCCCTGAAGAGGGGAAGTACAACAGGACTGCATGCACCCGCTGCTTTCAACAGTATTCTGCGGCTGTTGCGGAATCAAACGGGTGGCGATGCCCGCAGGATGGCGGAAGGATTAAAAAAGGAGTGCGGGATAGGGCTCTGGAACTCTCGGACACCGCGCCGTCCCGGCGTCCGCCCTACCTCCACATCATCCCGCTGGGGGAGATCATCCGTACCTGTCTTGGCATGGGTTCTCCGGAAACGCGGAAGTGCCAGCAGCTGTACTGCGCACTGATTGACCAACTGGGCAACGAGATCAGTATTCTCATCGACGTGCCGGTATCAGATATCGCCGGAATTGACGGGAGAGTTGCCGCCGCGATTGCGGCGTTCAGAAGCGGGGAAATTACGCTTGTCCCGGGAGGCGGAGGGAAATATGGAAGCTTTTCATTCTGAAAAAAGATATCAGCCGGCATGGTATAACCGAAACCGGTACGGGATGCCGTGAAGGGATTTGTATTCAGCGCTCCGGGGCCGGCTCTTCCTATTCCTCTTCGAGCTTTATCCGGGTAATGTTTTCCCGCAGCTTCCGGATCTCATCAAGTGCCTGATCACGCTTTTCATAGTCTCCGCGCTCGTGCGCAGCGGCGGCAATATCCGTTAACTGGAGCAGGAGCGAAAAGGTTTCGTCGTCATCAAGAATTGCCTTCGAGATCATATGTATAACGTATATTGTGTCTTACCGCTGATACGTGTTTCCTCCGATCCGGGCAGTTCATCCCGGGCTGAAAAACGTGAACCGAATGGTTATTCCCGGATAAACGCTCCTGCTGCGGCAATCAGCGAGGACGCGAATTCCGGAGTAAAGTACGCATGGGTGTACCCTGCAAGCACACTGTGCTCATACATTCCGTCCCGCCCTGCACGGATTCCCTGTCCTCTCTGCAGGCGGAAGGCAAACCGTGCATCGTCATCACATTCAAGGCGTGAATAATGGAATTCGTGGCCCCGGAAACAGAGGCCTGCCGGAACGAGGGGCGTGCCCCCCGTACACATCGCATCGACATACCCGAGAGCAGCAAACCGCTCCTGCATGACCGCCCGTGCCGGCAGCACTCCGACCATCGGATACTCCCCCGCATCTGTGAGAATGCCGGTTGAAAGGTAGGCAAGGCCGCCGCATTCCGCGTATAGCGGCATCCCTTCGCCGGCTGCCCGGGCAAGATCTTCCCGGCAGGGGGCACGGCTCAGGGCCGCGGCATGGAGTTCCGGATAACCGCCACCGAGATAGATTCCGTCAACATCGGGGAGTTTGTCCCGTATGGGGCTGAAAAAGACGAGATCCGCACCTTCCCGTGCGAGAAGATCGAGGTTGTCCCGGTAGTAGAAACAGAACGCTTCATCCAATGCCACACCGATCCGAACCTTCCCGGCCGGTTCGCCGCCCCCCTGCGGTTTCAGTTCCGGAAGGGGAGGGGCATCTCCGGCGACTGCAAGGATTCCGTCGAGATCGCAGTGCTCCTCGATAACCGATCCAAAATGCGCGATTGATGTGGTTTCATGGGCCATCCTGAGCCCGAGATGCCTGCTTTCGACAATCCCCTTCGTCTGTACCGGCACCCATCCGAAGACCGGCACCGGCCGTTCCTCTGCGATCAGTGAACGGTGGCGCGGGCTCCCGATGCGGTTGAAGATGACCCCCGCAAACCTGACCGCCGTGTCGAATCCGGCATACCCTGACGTAAGTGCATGGGCGCTCCGGGACATACCATTCACATCAGCCACGAGCAGAACCGGGGCATCGAGTATTTTTGCGATATGGGCGGTGCTTCCCGTATCGGTTCCGTCAAGCCCGTCGAACATCCCCATCACGCCCTCGATCACGGCGATGTCGGCATTCCTGCACGCGGCATGAAAAGTGGACAGCACGCCCTCTTCGCCCATCATATAGGCATCGAGGTTTCGTGAAGGACGGCCGCAAATCGCTGTATGGTGTGTGGGATCGATGAAGTCCGGCCCGACCTTAAACGGCTGCACACGGTACCCCCGGGCGATAAGCGCGACCATGATACCGCTCGCTATCGATGTTTTGCCGCACCCGCTGTGCGTTCCGGCGATGACAATTCTGGGAATCATGATCACATCCTCACAAACAAACCGGTGGAAACGGGCCTACCCGTACTCCCTCTGCTCTAGTATTTTTTTTCCGATGCTAAATTCTCTTCGCATGCGTAATCCCGGTCCGGGCGGATTATTCCCGGCACATAAAAAATTACACTTATATACCGGAACTGTGTAACATATTAAAGTAAAATTTAATTAAATCAGATAGGGTTGAATTAAAGGCAGGTTTGTCTTATGCACATAATGGAAGGTTTTCTCCCCAGTCCATGGTGGCAGATATGGTTCCTCATCTCTGCACCCTTTCTTATCTATGGTATGTACGAGTTGCGGCGGATTTATGAAGAGCGGCGTGAGACGCTGCCGCTGCTTGCCGTTGCAGGGGCTTTCATCTTCGTCCTTTCATCGCTCAAACTGCCCTCGGTAACCGGCAGCTGCTCACATCCGACGGGCACGGGTCTCGGAGCGATCATCTTTGGTCCGTTCATTACCTCCGTCCTCGGACTGATTGTACTCATCTACCAGGCGCTCTTCCTTGCTCACGGGGGACTTACCACCCTTGGCGCCAATGTCTTTTCGATGGGTATCGCCGGTCCGCTGCTTGCGTACGGTATCTATCGTGCAGGTACGAAGGCGGGAATTAACACGTTCGTTGTCGTATTTCTCGCCGCCGCCCTCGCCGACCTCTTCACGTACATTATCACCTCACTCCAGCTCGCCCTTGCCTTCCCTGCCGAAGCAGGCGGCATTATGACCTCATTTCTCGCATTCGGGACGGTTTTTGCCATCACCCAGATCCCCCTCGCAATTATCGAAGGCCTGATAATTGCACTGATATTTAAGTATATCATCGCAGTTCGTCCTGATCTGCTTGTGCGGCTGGATGTGCTCAGCCAGGCAGCAGTCACCAGGATCAGGGAGGCACTCGCATGAAGCACGGACTGGAACTGGTCGTTGCCGTTGTCCTCATCATCTTCGCGACACTCTTTCTCGTGCAGAACGCCCAAATCCAGGCAACACTGGGTGAAGACGAGGAGGCATGGGGCGGTGCCGACGGCACTGCGGCGGAGATTATCGAGGCATCGGGGTATGAACCATGGTTTACACCGATCTGGGAGCCCCCGAGTGGAGAGATCGAATCCCTATTTTTCAGCCTTCAGGCTGCAATAGGTGCGATCATCATCGGGTATTTCTTCGGTTATTACCGCGGTAAAAACCAGAATGCCTGACCTGACCGCCGGTTTAAGGAGCACCTCTTTTCTTTTTTGGTGTCTCCTATTATGATCAGAGGCGAGCATACCCATGGACAATATTCTGGATGATTATGCCCATACAAACGGCCTGAGGGATGCAGACACCCGTCTCAAGCTCGTGATGGGTGCCGGGGCAATCCTGATCAGCGTTTCCTCCGGATCATCCGCAGCTCCGCTTTTTATCGCCGCCACCATGGCGCTCATTACGGTGGGTCTCGCAAAAATTCCCGTAGCCTTCTACGCCCGGCTCCTTGCCATCCCGGCAGGGTTCGTGCTGACAAGCGGCATCGTCCTGATCTTTCTGACCGGTGGCGGAATCCCCCTCTGGGAATTCACGCTCCCATGTGGCACTCTTTCGGTGACCACCGCCGCGATCGATCTCGCGTCCGTTGTCTGTGCACGAACTCTCGGCGGTATGTGCTCGCTCTACTTCATCGCCCTCTCGACACCCATGATAGAGATGTTTTCTGTGATGCGCTCATTGCACCTCCCCCGGGAATTCGTTGATCTCTCCATGCTGATATACCGGTTCATATTCATCCTGATCGGGGAGGCGATCGCCATTAAGAACGCTCAGGAAATGCGCCACGGTTATGCACACTTCAGCACGTCACTCCAGTCTTTCTCCATACTGGGAGCTATGCTGTTCATCAGATCGCTCGCAAAGGGGGAGGACCTGATCCGGGCAATGGATGCACGATGCTATGACGGGAAGCTGGAACTGCTCTCGCAGACGAGAGCACTGAGCATATTAGGGATTCTCTGTGTCACCGGATACCTCACCGCCTGTGTGCTGATCCTGCTCTCGACAACCGATATCATGATAGGATGAGGAAACCATGACCGCAGTACTGGAATTCGACGATGTACATTTTGCGTATACAAATCTTCCCGAAGCACTCCGGGGAATCACATCCGCGGTACCGAAAGGAAGTAAAGTGGCTCTGGTCGGGGCGAATGGTGCAGGAAAAACAACACTTCTCCTGATGTGCAACGGAATGCTGAAGCCGGCGCACGGAGAGGTCCGGCTCCACGGGGTTCCTCTCGCCTACTCGAACCGCGCATTGCGGGAGATCCGGAAAAAAGTGGGCCTTGTCTTCCAGAATTCGGACATGCAGCTCTTTGCACCGACGGTGTACCAGGATGTCGCGTTCGGTCCGCTGAACCTCGGGATGGAGCAGGGCGCGATACGGAGAATTGTTACCGCATCATTAACGGCTGTCGGCCTCTCCGGTTTCGAAAAGAGAACGCCGCACCAGCTCTCGGGTGGCGAGAAGAAACGCGTGGCCATCGCAGGAATTCTCGCCATGGAACCGGACGTGCTCATCTTCGACGAACCGACAAGTTCTCTCGATCCCGCCTCGGCAGAGGAGATTATGGATCTCCTGGATGAACTCAACCATGACGGTAAAACCATCATCATCTCGACTCATGATGTCGAACTGGCCTACCGGTGGGCAAACGATGTTGTTCTTATGAAAGAAGGGGACATTCTGTGCCACGGGCCGCCGGACGAGGTATTTCATAAAGCCGATCTTCTGCATGAGGCACGGCTCAAACCACCGGTGATACTCGATCTCTTCCGGGAACTTGCCCACCGGGGGATGCTGGACGGCAGCCAGTCGCCAAAGGGCATTCTTGAGGTGACGGACATCCTTGAAAACACATTTATGCGCACTGGTTCTTCCGCAATTGAGGGTTCCATCTCTGTCTGCGATGTCGGGATTTCCCCCCGCATTGCGATCCGGCAGTCTGTCAGAAAACCCGGGATAGGATTCGTTGGTGCAATGGGCACAAAGGCGAAACAAGTCGTTGAAGAAGAGCAGATAACGCTTGATTTCACCTACGGCGTCATCGACAAGTGCATTCTCAGGGCACTCGTCGGCGGGCATTCCCTGATCCTTACATCGGGAGGGATGGTCGAACATGTGTTGCAGAGAATTCGTGCATACGGGGACGAGAGCGGGAAAACCATTCCCTGTGTCGTGCTCCCGCCGGAATAGAGTTAGAAATCTCCGATTACAAGAGCGAAGAGTTCATCGTCCGCACCGGGGGGTTCAGCTGGTGTTCCGGTAGTAATCCGTTCATCAGGATACCCGAGGCGCTCACAGACGGCAATGCGGACGGCAATCCCTGCCCCCTGGATTCTGGCGCCCAGTTCTGCGATGTCGAACCGCGGATCGGCGATGCAAAAGATTATTTTTCCACGCCCGAGTTCAAAAACGGCCTCGTCCATGGCCGCCGCATGATCCTTCCCATGTGCATTCACCACCGCCGCACGGGCAAGAGGGATCCCAAGGCGGGCGAAGGCGACCTGCATTGAGGAAATGCCGGGAATAATTTCCCCGCCGAGGTATCCGAGCCCGGCAAGCATGGGATCGCCCGTCGAAAGCACGAACGCATCATCAGGGAGCGAGCGGAGTACATTGTATGCGGTAATCTCACGAACCTCGCAGCCGGGCGGAATATGGGCCGCCGCGAGATCAATCGCCCGGCGTGAACCAAATATATGGCGGGCATCCGAAAGTGCCCTGATAGCCTCCTCGGTCATCATTCCGGGGCCGCACCCGACACCGATGATCTTCACGGGATCTCCTCCATACGCCGCCCTGCCCTGTCCACGAGCACTACCCGGACATTCGGCGCCCGGATCCGGTACTCCCGGAGTATTTCCCTGATAATCGAGGAAAATGCCGGATCGGTGGAAAATTCCTCCACAGTTGCATACCCCGTCCCTTCACAAATCTCGGGGGTGATGTGACGGAGGATGAGTCCCGGCAGACCGCAGAGAATGACCGGCCGGTTCTTTGCAGCGGCAATCGCATCGGCGATCCGGGCACCCACCAGCACGACCTCATGATCCGGAAACAGGAGGCGGGAGTACCGCAGGCCGAGACGCCCGGTAGTGAGTACAATCCGGTCGGCAGCCGCTACACGGGCGAGGGCGGAGTCTGCGAGGTGATCGTCCCAGGGCTCCACGAAACCGGTCGAACCCAGCACGGAGATACCCCCGGCCACACCCATATGGGGGTTCAATGTTGAACGTGCCGTCTCCGCACCGCGGGGGACGGTGAGTGTGACCTGGACACCGGTGAGCGCCGCGTCCCGCATCGCCTCTTCGATTGCCCCGAGGATGGCGGCATACGCCGGGGCGCTGATTGCAGGATCCCCCCGGCCGTACCGGGGTGTTTCACGAATAAAACGGCCTATGCCCTCTCCTGCGATCAGTGAAGGGCCGGTGCCGCGGGGTGCCGCATGTGCAATAAATTCGAGGCCTCCCGTTACATCGCCGGGATAATCACCGGGATCCTTGACGGCCGCCGCCTCGCCATTAGCCGCACGGACGGGCAGGGTGGCGCGCAGAGCGCAGGGAAGAAGGACGGTAACATGCTCCACCGACCCGGAAAGAGAGAGAACGGATGCCTTGCATGCCGCCGCAGCAGTTGTGCCGGTTGTATAGCCCCTGCGCAGGACAGCGCCGGTGGCGGTCAGGACAGCACGACCCGCCGCAACATCCTCCCGGTTCTCCGGGCTGCATGCCGCGACCCAGCGATCCGGGTAGACAAAACCCGTCACCGGATCCCGAAGCCCAGCTTGTGCCCGCATAATCACATCTCCCCCCTGCCGGCTACGACCGGGAATTCCGCTCCCAGTGCATGGTGATCAGTTCGTTCAGGCATGCCACAGCCACCGGAGTACCTCCGCGTGTGCCGCGGTTTGAGATGGAGGGGGATTCCGTATGTCTGAGTCGGGTCTTTGACTCGGCGGCATTGACAAATCCGACCGGCGTCCCGATGACAAGGGCGGGCCGTATTCCACAATCCACGAGATCGCAGACGGTCAGCAGGGCGGAAGGGGCATTACCAATCACCACAACAGAACCGGGGATACGATTCTGTACTGCATAAAAACCTGCAGAACTGCGGGTAATTCCCCGATCACGAGCAATATCCGCGCCGTAATCAAGAGCGCAGAGCACCTCGCTTTCGTGCCCTTTTTTCAGCACTCCCGTCTGCACCATCCGGATATCGGTAATGACCGGCGCATGGGCTTCGAGAGCGGCAAGCCCGGCATGAACCGGATCACCTACAAAACACATGAGATCGGCCATGACGAAATCTCCGACGGCTATCGCGCATCGCTGGCGAATGCGATCCTCGACTCTCCGGTTGCCGACGATCTGCCGGGCAAGCGTCCTGCTGCTCCGTGCAATGGTATATCCCTCGGGAGTGTCCGCCCCGAGATCAGTATACATATTTTCTGTCATAGCCTCTCGGCGTGATGATTCCTCTGACATTGTCACCCTCCTTCATGAACCGGGACTCCTCGCCCCCGACGATAACAAGCGTATGCATGTCCACCGCAGAATCGTCGTTTATAAGTGATTCTATGGTCGAATATACCGTTATTTCGCCCGGCCGATATGCATTCCTGATAATACCCACCGGTGTCTCCGGATCACAGTGCCGGAGTGCAATCCCGAGTGCTTTTTTCAGGTTGTCGGGTCTGCCCCGGCTCCGGGGGTTGTATAGCACAACGGGAACGCCCATCCGGAACGCGAGATCAAGTCTTTTTTCAATCACTTCGAGCGGTGTGAGAAGATTCGACAGAGAGATAGTGATATGGTCGCCCGAAAGCGGTGAACCGATGCGGGCGGCGCATGCCGTCGCAGCCGTGACACCAGGAACCACCTCAACATCGATCGTCTCGCCCGAGCGATCAAGCACCTCAAGGACGATGCTTGCCATCCCATATACCCCGGGATCTCCGCCGCTCACCATGGCGACCGTATGGCGGCGGGCAAGGTCGATGCACTGCTTCGCCCGCTCAACCTCTCCTCCCATCGGACTTGGTATGACCTGTTTTCCGGCGATAAAAGGCCCGATGAGTGTGAGATAAAACGTGTTGCCGATGATGTACTCGGCGGTGCGGATCGCTTCGACGGCACGTCCGGTCAGCATGTCGGGACTTCCGGGCCCCGTGCCGACGATATACAGTTTTCCCTGTGAATTACCGTGTGATTGCAACTGTCACTCCTCTCCTGACTGTTTTTCCGAGCACAATATCTCCATGACGCGAAACGGCAAGGGCCGCCGGTTCGGCGACGCCCTTCAACCCTATCAGCGGTGCACGCGACGGACCTGTTCCGCGCTGACTGTTGATGGTGTCGTCATCCACGTATACCAGTACTCCCCCGAGCTGCCGGACGGCATCAACAAGCCCCACTTCACCCTTCTTCTTTTCGGTCGTGGCGTACACCAGCACATCCTCCGTCCCGATACGGGCGAGGGCGAGGACCTCCCGTACCGCCTCTTCGACCTCGTGTGCGGCAGCGCCCCGGCGGCATCCGATGCCGACGACGTATGTCCCCTCACGGACAAGCACCGCGACCTCCGGTTCGGCAATCACCATTGCAGGCCCGCGTATCCGGTGGAACGGGACATCACCGTCAAGTAGTGCGGCATTGACCGGCCGGGTCGCGGCGCGGTTCACAACATCGCACCCGTTGGACCGGGCAATTCCTTCAACCGAGGGGCGGCCCGCCGTCTCGGTTGCGGTCGTGATCACCGGCTCAATTCCGAGGGTGGCGAGCTCCCGGGCAAGATCGTTTGCGCCGTGATGCCCGCCGACGAGCGGAACGGCATACCGCATATCGGGGCTTACGAGAACTACCGGCGGATCCGTCCATTTATCCCGGAGCAGTGGCGCAATGCCCCGCACAGCTATTCCCGACGACATCAGTGCAATGATCCGCGAGTACCCCGAAAAAGCCCGTTCAAACACGGCGACTTCATAGGGCAGATATTCGGCCCCCGTTGCCGAGGCGATGATTGACGCCGTTTCGGCAAACCGCGGCAATGAAATCACACAAGTACGTGTCATCCGTAGAGATCCGATCGGGTGAACGACGACGCCGTTCGGTCCACAACCCCACCGATGATTATCAGCGCGGTTTTCTCGATTCCGGCAGCCCGGGCTTTCGCCGCCACGTCCGCGATAGTGCCGCGGATCACCTTCTGGTCCGGCCAGGTGGCATGATACACAATCGCGGCAGGGGTGTCGGGCGGTTGTTCAATCCTGGAGAGAATCGATTCGATGTGCTCTGTTCCGAGGAATACCACCATCGTCGTCCCGTGACGCGAGAGCTCCCTGATCTGGTCGTGTTCAAGCGTGTTCCCGGCAGGCCGCGTGATGATGACCGAATCTGAAACACCCCGCAGTGTCAGTTGTGTCTGGAGAGCGGCCGCAGCTCCGAACATACTCGAAACGCCGGGAACGACGGTGACCCCCACCCCCCGCGCCTCAAGTGCCGCAATCTGTTCGATAATTGCACCGTACAGGGACGGATCGCCGGAATGGAGGCGTACTACCCGCTTTCCGGCTGTGGCCGCAGACACCATCAGGTCCACGATATCAGGAAGCGCCATTCCCCAGCTGTCTGCTTTCTTACTGGCATTCGAGCGTGCGACAAGCTCAGGATTGACAAGCGATCCGGCATACACCAGCAGATCGGCGGATGTAAGAAGATCCATGCCCCTGACCGTTATCAGGTCGGGATCTCCCGGCCCTGCTCCTACAAAATATACGTGTCCCATAATTACCGCCTCGCATAGAGAATACTGAAATAGCTGCTCTCGGCCGGGAGATCATCGTCCCGGTACACGTGTTCTCCTGTCATATACATCCGTTCTACCAGCACAAACCGGGAAAAACCCTCTTTTCGCAACGCATCCGCTGCTGCTTTTGGTTTCCGCACCTTCAGGAGCACCCTCGCCCTGTCCGGTGACCCGTCACTCACCGAAAAACCACCGGAGACGGCCTCGCCTGCCACCGATGCAAACGCGGTGATCGCGCTGATCCCGGGAACGGAAGAAAACGAGATATCGGGGTAGCGCTCCGAGATCATCTCGCACAGGCGCGGAAATGTACCGAAAAAATTCGGATCCCCGAGAATACAGAAAACTGCAAGGCCTTTTTGCGCGACCGGCGCGATCATACCGGCGTTCGCGATCATGCACCTGCGGATTTCGTCTTCGTCTTCCGTCATGGGAAAGGAGAGGATCTTGGCATCGGTCCGGTACGGGGCGATGATCGTTTTCGCAACCTCTCCGGGCACAAAGACGATGTCGGCTTCCCGGATAAGGCGTACTGCCCGCATAGTCAGCAGCTCTGGGTCACCGGGACCGATACCGATACCGATCAGCATGCGTCATTCACCCGTCCGACAATGATATAAACCGGATTGATTGGCTTGAGCGCAATGCCGCCGGCAAGTGAATATGACCGGGAGACCTGCACATGCACAACCTCGTAAAATATCCCGAGAGTCTGCATCGCACATGCGGCTCGGAAAACCGTATCCAGAAGGACCGCATTGACGACGATTGTTCGACGAACCTGCGCTGCCAGGATATCGAGAACAGTCTCCAGGTTGCCTGAACCACCAACAAAGGCACAGTCCAGCGGCCCCTGCAAGGGAAGGATGTCAACCGCTTCCCCGAGATAGACATCCAGATTTCCCACCTCCGCTTCCGCGGCATATTCACGGGTGCAGGCAGCTGCTTCCGGGCGTCGGTCGATCGCGATAACCCTGCCTGCGGTTTTTGCGAGTTCACGTGACACCCTTCCCGTTCCGCAGCCGATATCCGCGACAATGTCTCCTTCTCTCAGGCCGAGTTTAAAGAGCGAAATCGCCATGATTTCGTCCTGTGTGGGGCCGCCCTTTACTACCATCGAATTCCAACTTAATTTAAATTGTATTAAGGTATTAATCCTTGTTTTCAGCGTGACGCCGGGCGGGGCGTTTTTCATTCGCCCCCCGGACATATGCGCCCCGGCATCCTTCGAACCGGTACAATTGTCAAACGCTCAAATATACAGGCAGGACATCCCTTCTCACCATTCCTCAAACGCAATCCGGGAAGAAAGGTTCTTGGACGTATGCGTGCAACATGTTTCCAATGCTGCACATTCGAAGAGAGATTTGTGGATATTGCGGTGCATGCGTGTCAGTATGCCCGGAAGGAGCTCTGGAGCTGATTGATGCGTACCTGACCGTGGATGACCGCTGTATTGAATGCGGGATCTGCGAACGCGTATGCCCGCTTGGCGCTCTGGAGGTGACTCATGAAAAATCAGTATGACGTGCTGGTAATCGGTGGCGGACCGGCCGGCGCCATTGCTGCCAGAACAGCTGCCGAGGCAGGACTTTCCGTATGCATGATAGAGAAAAGGCCCGCTATCGGAACACCGGTCAGGTGCGCCGAGGGTATTGGCGAGGAGCTCCTCAGGGAATTCATGGAGCCCGACCCGAAATGGATCTCATCGAAGATCGACGGAGCACGAATTGTCGCACCGGACGGCAAAACGCTGGACCTCAAACCCGAAATGGCGGGCAACGAAGTAGGGTACATTCTTGACCGCAAGATCTTCGACCGTGAACTGGTCTGGCAGGCCTCGGAGGCAGGAGCGGACGTCTTTGTCAAAGCCCGCGCTGTCGACGCAATAATTGATAACGCAACTATTGCAGGAGCGAGGATAGAATACAAAGGGGTTACGCGGGACGTCCGTGCCCGCGTTGTAATCGCAGCAGATGGTGTCGAATCGAAATTCGGTCGCTGGTGCGGCATCGATACCACCGTGCCCCTGCGGGAGCTTGAAACCTGTGCGCAGTATGTCCTTTCCGGTATCGATATCGATCCGCATAAAACGGTCTTTTACCTCGGATGCACCATTGCACCGGAAGGGTATGTCTGGATCTTCCCGAAAGGCGAACGAACGGCAAACGTGGGTATCGGAATATCAGGCAGGAAAAGCGGAGACGGCCACCGTGCACGCGATTACCTTGACCGGTTTGTAGCCGAACATTTCCCGGAGGGCAAGGTAACGGAACTGATCGTCGGCGGAGTCCCCGTCTGCCGCCCTCTCGCCAGTACGGTCGCCGACGGCCTGATGTTCGTCGGAGACGCCGCCCGGGTGAGTGATCCGATTACGGGCGGTGGGATTTACAACGCCATGGTGACGGGAAAACTTGCCGCCGAAGTAGCCGCCGAATGCATCGCCCGGAATGACACGAGCAGCACCGCCCTCGCGAAATATGACACCCTGTGGCGCGAATCCCGCATGGGAAAGGCAATTAAACGGAATCATGGCGTCAAGGAATTTTTCATCACTCTTGACGATAATAAACTCAACGATCTTCTCTCTTCGATACGCAACATCGACCTTGAGGAGTTTTCCACACTCACTCTCATCAGAGAACTCATCAGGAAAAATCCGAGGCTCGTTCTCGAGCTCCGCGAGCTGCAAAAATTAGTCGGGTGATTTCTTCAGCTGCCGGGTGAGAACCCGCAGGCACTCGGCTTCAGCATCTTTTTTCGTAAATACGGTGATGATGTCATGCGGCCGGATCCGTACCGTGCCGCTCGGAATAATCAGATCGCCGCCTGCACGGCGGATGGCGATAAAAACATAATCTTTCACGTCCAGTTCGCGGATTTCGTGATCCACAATCGGCGCACCCTCTTCTGCAACGATTTCAAAGATAGTGCCGCCCGGAATCGAGGCGAGTTGCTGCATATTCGGATTTTCCGACCAGTAGTACAGGCGGTTTGCGACCAGTTCGTCAGGGTTTTCACTGATCTTCACACCGACTTCCTTAAAGAGATCGGAATGCTCCTTTCCGTTGACGATGGAAACGACGTTCTGGACTTTAAACCGTTTTGAAAGCCAGCAGGTCATCAGGTTGACCGCATCATCACTCGTGGTGGCAACGAGTGCATGGGCCCGGTCGATACCCGCATCTTCGAGCACGGACTTGTCTGTTGCATTGCCGGTGATGGCGAGTACGTCGTAGTGCTCGAGAAGTTCACTGCAGCGGTTTTCGTCCTGATCGATGACAACCACGCTGTCGCCGTGGGCTGCGGCTATTGCAGCCAGATTCCGTCCGATGCCACCCAGACCCACGATGATGATATACATGTGCATTCTGGTTTCCATCATCGCCATTGATATAACTTGTGAATCGTACGGGTACATGTGATATGCGGAGTCGATGAAGCCGGAAAAGGAGCTGTTCTCGGCCCGATGGTAATAGCGGCGGTGGGATGCCGAAATCAGTCGGATTTGGGCAAACTGGGCATCCGCGATTCCAAAAAACTCACACCTGCCCGGCGCGAAGTGCTGTTTGAAGAGATAACGGCCTCGTTTCCTGTCGCAGTCACCAGTCTCTCCGCACCAGATATCGACACGCTCAGGAAGCGGGCAGGCCTGAACGAGATCCTTGCACGCGCCCATGCGGGCGTTATCGGCAGACTTGCACCATCATGCGCCATCGTCGATGCGTGCGATGTAAACGCCCGCAGGTACGGCGACTCGGTCGTGTCTTTTCTCCCGTCACCCTGCCGCATCATCGCACAACATCACGCGGATGACCGGCACGCGGTGGTGGGTGCGGCGAGTATTGTCGCGAAAGTAACGCGGGATCGTGAAATGGAACTCCTGCGCGATGAATTCGGTCCGATCGGAAGCGGGTATCCTTCGGATCCTGCCACCATCACGTACCTCACGGAGTATATTGCCGGACATACGGAGCCGCCCCGGTGCGCACGCACAAGCTGGAAGACCGTCGCGACTATCATGGGAACACTCACCCAGTCGACGCTTGCGGATTATTCCGGCGAATAACCACTATCCCGGAGTTGCCGGCATGAGGATTTATCTATTCACCCCGCATCATAGTAGTAATGAACTGGCTCCTTGTTCTGCTTCTCATTGTTGCCGTTTACCTCCTTCTTTTTGAATTTATCAGGCGAAGCGGGATCTGGAAAGATCGGGTGGCGTTCTACGGGCCGATCCTTGCCCTTAAAAGTGCCAGGGTCGGATTTTTCGATTATTTTCGCCGTTATACAGATATCCTTCGCATCTACAGCACCATCGGGGTCATCTGCGTCGTGCTCATCTCGGTCCTCATATCCCTGCTGCTCATCCTGTCGGTCAGGTTCACGCTCATCATCCAGCCCGAGCCGACCGGAATATACGAACCCCAGAACATTCTCCTCCTGCCCGGAATCAACGAATTCGTTCCCTCGACGTTTGCAGTATGGTTTGCATTTCTGCTCACGATCGCCATTCACGAATTCGGCCACGGGATTCTCTGCAGGGTGGAGGGTATCACCGTCAGAAGCATCGGTGCGCTGGTCGCAGTCATCCCTATCGGATTTTTCGTCGAACCGGACGAGGAGGAGCTTGAACAGCTGCGCGGATGGCCGCGTGTCAGGATGTTCGGGGCGGGGATAACCAACAACCTTCTCCTCGGGTTTGTCTGCTTCGGCTTCATGCTTCTCCTTGCAGGAATGCTTGTGCCGACAGCCGCACCTGTCATTCATGGAGTATATCAGGATTATCCGGCGGATATTGCCGGAATCCCACAAAATTCCATTATCCTTGAAATAAATGGCAGCCAGGTTTCCACACGGAAGGAAGTGGGCGGGTTTCTGGACATGACCGCCCCCGGAGATACCGTGCATCTCCTCGTGCGCCATGAATCGACCGTCGAGCCATTCAATGTTACTCTCTCGGGATGGCCGGAGGAGCTCGACGAAAAGAAAACCGGTTTTATGGGCATCTACTATTTTGATGCGGATTTCGCAAAACAGGCGTTCGACAGCCTTGCATCGCCTCTCGGAATCCTGCGGATGATATCCATCCCGTTCGACACCTCTCTTGAAGGTAAATACTTCCGCACACTTGCCTTCGACAGTGTCGAAACGGAATACTATACGACGCCGTTTCCCCTCTTCTGGGATCTTGCCCATATCCTGTTCTGGTCTGCCTGGATCAACATCAACGTCGGTATTTTCAACGCCATCCCGATGATCCCGCTGGACGGCGGGTACATCATGCAGGAAGGAATTACCCGAATCTTCGAAAGGCGGCGGCTCGGACATCTCGCAAAATACTTCGTTGCCCTGATCAGCTGGCTCATGCTCATCATGATGATTGCGCTTGTCGCCCTCCCATACCTGCTCCACCTGTAATTTATGTCACTGGCGGGGCTCAGACTCGCTTTTTTTAATAAAATTACGACTCCGGGGAATCGTCTCCCTTTTCATGAAGGATCTCCGCAGCTGTTTTATTCACCTCATCGGAAATACCCATCTCAATGGTCTTCACTTCCCGGCTCACCCTTTCAACCTCGCTCCTGACCGGGATATCGCCCAGCAGGCTCTCGTCGATCTCGACATCCGAACCGAATCCCTCTTCGTCCTGAAGGTCTTCCGTTGCACCGAGGAATTTCGCACCCTGTTTTATCAGGCTCGACAGCTCGAAGGGGAAGATGATCTTCGTAGCCTGGCCGTCCGCCATCTGTTTGAGCGCATCAAGCGAGAGCACGGTAATTGCCCGCTTATCCAGCGGCCGGGCACCAAGAGAAATAATCCGGAGACCCTGCGCCTCACCCTGTGCCCGGAGGATGCGTGACTGTCGTTCGCCTTCCGCCCGGAGAATTTTACTCTGCCGGTCACCCTCCGCTTCAAGAATCATACTCCGGCGCATCCCCTCGGCTTTAAGAATCGCGGCACGCTTTTCTCCGTCGGCACGAAGAATCGCAGCACGACGTTCACGTTCTGCGGCTGTCTGTTCTGTCATTGCCTGCTTCACAGCGCCGATCGGATCGACTTCCTTGATCTCGACCCTTTCCACCTTCACTCCCCACTGGTCTGTCTCGCGATCAAGAATGTCCCGGAGTTTGTTGTTGATCAGTTCACGGTTATAGAGTATCTCGTCAAGCTCCATGTCACCGATAATCCCCCGGAGGCTTGTCTGGGCGAGAGCGACGGTAGCCATGCGGTAGTCGGATACTTCAAAAAACGCCTTTTCAGGATCAATGACCCGGACATAGACGATCGCATCCACGTTGGTGGGGGAGTTGTCCTTCGTGATGACCTCCTGCGAAGGGACGTCCATCACCGTTGTACGCAGGTCCATCTTGATCACCTCCGTGATCAGCGGGATGACCCACCGGAATCCCGGGTTCATTCTTCCGACATACTTCCCCAGACGTATCTGCAATCCCTGCTGGTACGGCTGGACGATGACGACTCCACGCGCAAAAAGAATAACGATTACCAGCACGAGAAACGCCGTGATGAACGTATCGATCAACGCCATGCTTACCGAACCTCCTCCACAACCACATGCACCCCCTCCGACTGCACGACTTTTACGCGTGCTCCGGATGAAATGACACCTTCCTGTGTCCGGGCACTCCACTCGATGCCCCCGATAACAACTTTTCCTGCGATTGAATCGGCGCCGACATCCTTAATCACCGTCCCCTCCTTTCCCAGAAGAGAATCCCTGCTGACAGTGACCGGCGACTCGTCGGGTGTCAGCCTCCCGTAAAACCAGACGGTAATGCCGGCTGTGCACGTCGCTACCGTCACCCCGATGACGACAATCCAGACGGATGAAAATATATCAGGAATCAGGAGCGAGAATGTTCCGAGGATAATGAGCACGGTCCCGGGAACAGCAATAAAAAAACCGGGATTGTACGCTTCAATGAGCAGCATGCAGAACCCGGCGACGATGAGCACCCATCCTATGGCGATGCCCTCAAGCACCATGATAAGGGTGTAGGGGATCGAAATATATATGATGTTCTTCATCAATCGCGAAATCCGGTCATCACGCAGGTGGAGCCATACAGCCCCGAACCATCGCCCGGGAACAGCGCGCATCGCAAATGATATTAAGAAGTCATTATAACTGTAACACTAATCGTAGCAGTCAGTAAAAACCCCAGAAAACTGAGATATCCATGAGAGAAATTCCCAAAAACAAACGATATGCATTGGGATGGTATAACGAAGGAGTGACGCTCCTCGGGATCAGGGAATATGAAGAGGCGATGACCTTTTTTGAAAACGCCCTGAAAGCAATACCCAACCATCCCGATTTCCTGATCGGCAAAGGTGATGTGCTCCTCGCCACCGGCAGCTATCCCGAGGCGCACTACTTCTACCAGAAGGCAATCGCGCAGGAACCGGATAATTTCCGTGCATGGATGCGTGCGGGCGTCGCGCTTCTGCGTATGGGAAAGAACGAAGAAGCGTTGGAGACGTTTGAGAAGGCAAAGGACATTTTTGAATACGACGGCGAACTCTGGCTCGGGTACGGGATTGCCCTTCTCAATGTGCATCGCACTACCGAGGCAACGGAATCACTCAAGAAAGCGATGCGGCTGAAACCCAACCAGCCCGCGCTCTGGTATTTCCTCTCGACACTCGAGAAAAACGACGAGGATGCCATGAAACTCCTGATACGCGGTAACAGGATGGATCCGGGCAATATCGACATTCTCCTCGAAATGTCAAAGCGGCTTCTGCATATGAATCTTGAGGACAAGTCCGCCGAAACGCTCAAGAAAGCGTACGAAATTGACTCCGAAAACATTTTCGTACGTCGTGCCATCGAGCATTTCCGTAAAAAAACCGGAAAATACCCCTTTTAATACCCTTATCGGTCGGGAAGAGTCTATTCGGCGAGCATCGCAATCTTCGAGCCGGTGGGTGCACCGACTGAGCGTGCAATCGGATCGCACTTTACGGACATCAGGTATGCAACGGGCGGCAGATCTTTTATGGTAATGAGCGATTCGTAATTCGCCATTCCCTTGGATATGATTATTGTCGCCCGATCGAGCGCCTCTGCCAGATCGGCAGGGAACAGGGCCGGGTTGACACCCAGTTCGGACACTCCGCCCCGGGCATTCACGGTGAGCAGGTCTGCGAGGGTGTCAAATCCAAGTCGGAAGGCATCGTCGAGGGTGGCGTCATTGAGGATTGGGCCGCCCCGCACCACAAATGTGACATGGGCACCCTGATCCTTCAGATAGTTCACAACCGGCCTGTCAAAGACAATCTCCCCGCAATTATCCGCGAGATACACGACACGTGCGGCATGACGTTCGATGCGGGGCGTATGATCGATCGTGAATCCCGACGCGAATTCCCGGGCGAAAAAACCCGCCAGATCATCTGTTACATGATGCGCCCGGGAGCCGTAATCAAGCGTATTGGCAATGACGGCCCCGAGGCACAGATCACGGAATGTGGTTAAGGAAGGCGCGACGAGTCTCAGTACTGCGAGTGCATCATCGTTGTTTGCCTGTTTCAGCCGGGCGTACGGATCGGCAGATCCGATAAGCCTGCAGGCAAGCCGGTGTATGCGGCTTGCGGTCTCGGGTGCAGGGCATTCCTCCTGCCAGAGTGTGCGGAGAAGGGCTTCGCATGCCCGAACAGTCGATTCAATATGCACATCATCATGCGAGACAAGCCGGCATTCGAACTCCACACGAGTGATCAGGCATCGAAAACATTCATCCGAAAAAATCATGCATAGGACTCCGAAGCGGTAAACAGAAAAAATGGGGTCACTGCGATTCGAACGCAGGTCAGAAGACCCCCAGTCTCCTAGGATGGTCCAGGCTACCCTATGACCCCGCTCTATAAACTTTGTGCAGATCCCATATTAATCTGCCTTTTCTCCCTCCGTCGTTCAGAGAGATTTTTTTCTGTGCTCATCCACGTTACGCAACAGCGCTTCGAGTTCATCGCTCGTAATCTGCATCTTCCCTGAGAGTGTGCCCACATCATCGAGCAGCCTGTTGATGGTTCGATGGTTGATGAAAACCAGATAGAGCAGGAATACGATAACGACACCGAACAGAACTAAGAGACCTTCCGGTCCGAACATCACTTTGTGCCTCCCGAAAAATATCAGATTTTAAGTTTTTTAAATTCCTCAACATTTTTAGACAGGGCTTCAATTTCGCTTGTCGTTACTTGCATCCGCCCGCCCAGACGATCAACTTCATTCAGCAGCTGCTGGATACGTCGCTGCATCAGATACACGATAAACAGGAGGAATACGATGGCGACGCCGAAGAGGACAAGCAGAACACTGGCGTCAATCATGCCTTCCCCCGAAACAGCGTTCGTGCCAGCCGATCGAGAAATCCTTCAGCTGATGTATCTGCAGAACCACTGTCGGCA